>NZ_JAXAVW010000017.1:0-193587 GCF_033949945.1 Lentzea miocenica | reverse complement strand
TCGCTTGCCATGCAGTTCCAGTCCCCGGTGCTGGTGGGTCGGAGCGAGGAGACCTCAGCACTGCGGGCCGCGGTGGCACGGGCCGAGCAGCGTCGCGGTGGCGCGGTGTTCCTGGTGGGAGAACCGGGAATCGGCAAGTCACGGCTGGCGTCCGAGCTCGTCGGGCACGCCTCGCACCGCGGATTTCGCGTGCTCAGGGGACGAGCGAGCCGGGCGGTGCCGTTGCGGGCGCTGTGCGAGGCGGTTCTGTCGGCGTTTCGCAAGGTCGACGCACCGGACGAGAAGCAGCTCGGCGCCTATCTGCCCGTGTTGCAGAGGATGGCCCCGGACGCGCCCGCCGGTGTGCCGGATCCGGCCGTGGTCAGGGCCGAGGCGGTGCTGAGGTTGCTGACCGCCGAGAAAACCGTTGTGCTGCTTGAAGACCTGCACGAAGCGGACGGCGAGACGCTGGCCGTGGTCGACTACCTGCTCGACAACCTCGCGGACGAACCGGTTCTGCTGCTGGCCACGCTGCGGCCGCATCCCGATGGCGCGCGCCAACTCGCGGACTCGGCTGCTGCCCGCCGGGTCGCGGGTGTGTTGCGGCTCAACGGTTTGAGCGACGACGAGGTGGCCGAACTCGCCGGCCACCGCCTCGGCGGACCCGTGCCCGCCGACGTGCTGGCGAACCTCACCAGGATCGCCGACGGGGTGCCGTTCGTCGTCGAGGAGCTGCTCAACGGCGATCTGCGGGCCGGCGTGCCGCCCACCGTCGCGGCGGCGACGTTGCAACGGGTGGACGCGCTCGGGCCCGAGTGCGTCGCGCTGCTCGAAGCCGCCGCGATCTTCGGGCGGACGTTCCCGCTGGACGTCGTCGCGGCCGTCGCGAAGTGCGCGGACGCGACGCGGTTGTTGCAGGATGCCGAACGCGCGCAGCTCGTGCACGGCCAGAAGTTCCGGCACGCGCTGACCGCCGACGCGATCCGGGGCAGGATGACGCCGACGGCCCGCGCGGCGCTCGCTCGCCAGGCAGCTGAAACCACGGAAGCGTTGCGTCCCAACGAACTGGAGCTCATCGCCGAGCTGTGGGAGGCGGGTGGCGACACGAGCAAGGCCATCGGCTGCCTCGTCCGGGCCGCACGGCACGCCGCCGCGCTCGGCCGGTTCGGCACCGCGGTCGAGCTGCTCGAACGCGGACAGACCCTGCAGGGCGACGATCCGGACCTCGCGGCCGACCTGCTCGACGCGCTCGCCGTGGTGCTCCCGCTGGCCGCGGTCGTCGTCCCCGCGGACAACGGCGCGCGGGCATTCGCGCTGGGAGAACGACTTCAGCAGGCGCTCACCGCGTCGCACGCCGAGCCGGAACGAAGAGCCGCCGTCCGTCTCGCCCAGGCCAGGGTCGCGGCCGTCGCGGGCCGGTGGGAACGCGGTCTCGACCTGCTCGCGACGGAGAAGGAGACCTGCGCGGCCATCGACGTCGTCAAGGCGACGCTGCTGCTCGGGCTCAACCAGCTGGACCTGCTGCCCAAGGCCCGCGCGCTGGCCGAACGCGCGGCCGCCACCGGCACCCCGGAGATCGTCTGCGAAGCCCTCGAAGTGCTCACCCGATGCACGCGGGGGCAGGATCTCGCCGAGGCGCGGCAGCACATCCAGCGCTGGCTGCAGGTCGCCGAACAGCACGGGCTCGCGGCGTGGCGGCTGCGGGCGTTGCTGGAGCTCGGCATCACCGACAAGTACCTGACCATCGGCGTCGACACCCTGCTGGCGGCCCGGCGCGCGGCGCTCGACACCGGCGCGATCGTCATCCTCATCGCGGCCGACCTGCACCTGGGCGCCACCTACCTGGTGCGCGGCGACTACGAGGAGTCCGCGAGGTACGGCGCCAGCGCGGGGGAGGCCGCCGAGAAGCTCGGCCTGCACGCGTTGAAGGCGCTGGCCGTGGCCATCGAAGCCGGTATCGCGTCCATGCACGGCGACCGCAAGGCGACCGACCGGGCGCTGACCCAGCTGCGTGATCACGGCGGGTCGGAGGAGATCTGGTCGTACAGCTCGGCGATCTGCGCGTTGATGGAGGAACGCTACGACCGCGCGCTGGCCGAGTTCGACGAGGTGGAGAAGGCCGTCACGGAACCGCGGATCCTGCGCGGCACCTTCTACCAGGGCCCGCGGCTGCTGGTGCGGGTCGCGCACGGGCTCGCGGGCTGGCCGGAGTACGAACGGCTGGCCGAGTCGCACCTCGCCCAGGTGCGGCTGCACCGGATCTACTTCGCCTGGAGCCGCGCGATCCTGCTCGGCCGCGACGGTCGAGCGACCCTGGCGAACCAGGCGGCGGCGGAAGCGCTGGAACTCAGCACCGGCCTCGGCCTGCCGCGCCATCTGGGACTGCGGCTGGCCGGTCCGCGGGCGCTGGCCGACGGGTGGGGCGAGCCGCTGGAGTGGCTGAGAGAGGCCGAGGAGCACTTCCACCGGCACGACGTGGCCGCGGTCGCCGCCGCGTGCCGGGCGGTGCTGCGCGAGGCGGGCGCACCTCGGCAACGACGGCGGCGCGACCACGGCACCGTGCCCGCTGAACTGCGCAAAGCCGGTGTGACGGTCCGCGAGTTCGAGGTGCTGCGACTGGTCGTGGAACGGTTCGGGAACGCCGAGATCGCCGAGCGGCTCTTCCTGTCCCCGCGCACCGTCGAACGCCATGTCGCGAGCCTCAAGGCCCGCACCGGCCAGCCGACCAGAACCGCGCTCATCACCTATGCACGTCCGGTAATTGGGGGGTCTTCCCGCATGTGAGCCGGCCCGGCGCCCGCAAGACTCCTGGACAGCCGGCGGCGCTGGACTCGGAGGGGTGTTCAGCGCCGCCGTGACGCATGCCGGAAACTTTCCTGGCGCGCGATGTCGATCCTGGCGTCGCCTGTTCGACGCACTGATGACAGCAAGTGCGAACACCAAGGAGAAACCGATGCGCACCCTGATCGCCACCGCGTTCGTCTCGCTCGACGGCGTCGTCGAAGCCCCCGGCGGCGAGCCCGGTCACCGCAGCTCCGGCTGGACCTTCAAGGACATCGAGTTCGACGAGGCCGCCTACGAGATCAAGGGCCGTGAGCAGGAAGAGGCCGCGGCGATGATGATGGGCCGGGTCAGCTACGAGGCCTTCTCCCCGGTGTGGCCGACGCTCGACTACTTCCCGCAGTACAACGTCATGCCGAAGTACGTCGTGTCCAGCACGCTGAAGGAAGACCAGCTGGTCGACAACTGGGGCGACATCACGATCCTGCGGTCGCTGGACGACGTGGCCGCGCTGAAGGAGACCGAGGGCGGCCCGATCTCCATCCACGGCAGCGCGACGCTGAACCGCAACCTGTCCGACGCGGGTCTGATCGACCGCTACCACCTGCTGGTGTTCCCGGTGCTGCTCGGCGCGGGCAAGCGGCTGTTCAGCGAGACCGACAAGGACAAGCAGCTGCTGAAGGTCGTCGAGAGCGAGTCGTACTCGAACGGCATCCAGAAGCTGGTCTACGACGTCGTGCGCTGACGCACCAGTTCGGCCAGCCGGATCCACGCCGGCGAGTAGTCCTGCACGTGTGCGCCGAGCAGCGACTGCTCGTCGGCGGAGACCACCTCGTGGATCGTCTGCGCCGACTCCTGCCGCAGTCTGGCCGCCATCACGTCGGCCAGCTCGTGGAGCCGCGGATCGGCCGGGTCCCAGTCGTGGGCCTGGTCGTAGGTGACGTAGAACTCGCGGAAGTCCGGGTCCGCCAGCTGTTCGCGCTTCTGCGCGATCCACCCCAGGGCCTGGTCCGGGTAGCTCGCGGCGAGCAGGATCCACCCGTCGCGTTCGAAGCGCACGCCGCGTTCGCTGACGCCCAGCGCGCGCAACTGGTCCAGGTAGCCGGTGATCTCGGCGGGCAGGAACATCCGGTCGCCTGCTTGGAGCGCGGCGACGCCGAGTTTGCGTTGCCGCAGCTCCTCGATCTGCCGGGTGAGGCCCTGGTCGATCTCCTCGATCGCCGTGGCGAACTGCTCCGGGGTCGCCCTGATCAGTTCGTGCACACGGGTCAGCGGGACGCCGGCCTCGGTGAGCGTCCTGATCCGGATCAGGTCGACGACGGCCTGGGCGGGATAGCGCCGGTAGCCGGAGTGGTCGCGTTCCGGTTCGGGGAGCAGGCCGGTCTGGTGGTAGTGGCGCACCGCCCGCACCGTGACGCCGACGTACTCGGCGAGCCGCTTGATCGTCAGCACGCCTGCATTGTGGGGCATCGCCATTCTGCTGCTTGACCTTGACGGTGCGTCAGCCTTTGAGCATTGCCGTCATGTTCACGAACTGGCATCGCCCACTCCTGGTCAACACACTGCTGCTGTTCGGCCTCGCCCTCGTGGCCGCGGCCGGGATCTTCCTCGACGACCGCACGCTGCTGGGGGAACCGCTCTGGCTGAAGCCGATGAAGTTCGGCCTCGCCTTCGGGGTGTACTCCGGCACGCTCTCGTGGGTGCTGAGCACGCTCACCAGGGCCCGGAAATTCGGGTGGTGGATGGGCACGGTGTTCGCGGTGGCGGCGTTCGCCGAAGTCGGGGCGATCACGTTTCAGGCCGCGCGTGGCACGTTCAGCCACTTCAACACCTCGACCGACTCGATCACTCTCCTCGCCACGCAGATCTTCACCAACGGCGTCGCGGTGTTGTTCCTCGTACAGCTGGCCATCGTGACGTTGGTGCTGTTCCAACGCGACGGTGACCGGGCGCTGAAGCGGGCCGTGCGCGCGGGGCTCGCGTTGGCGACGGTCGGCATGATCCTGCCGGTGTACTGGCTCGCCACCGAGGTCAACCAGCGCACGGTCGTCGACGCCAACGGCCAGGAAATCGTGATGTACCAAGGGCATGACATCGGTGAGAGCGGCGACTTCCGGGTACCGCACTTCATCGGGCTGCACGGGATTCAGGTGCTGTTGCTGGTCGTCTTCGCACTGCGGCGAGTCGACGAACGTTTGCGAGCGCGGCTCGTCTTGGTCGCCGCGATCGGCTACACCGTTTTGCTCGCCGTGGCGATCTGGCAGACGTCTCGCGGGCGGTCGTTGGTTCAGCTCGTTCTTCCTTGATGCTTGCCCCACTGTCCACAGTGGTGTTGGGTAGACGCCAACTTCGAGGGCGGGGCCACGAGGATGAATTTGCTGCAGTACGTCGCCGATCGCTGGGATCGGCTGTCCTTGCAGGCCTTCTTGCACGTCAGTGCAGTGGTGCAGTGCACAGTTCTGGCGACCCTTCTCGGTGTGGTGATCGGGGTCGCCGTCTACCGCAGTCCGGTGGGATCCGCGCTGGCCACAGCCTTGGCGAGCACGATTCTGACCATTCCGTCGTTCGCGCTGCTGGCGTTGCTGATTCCGGTGTTCGGACTGGGTGCGGACACCACGGTCGTCGCTTTGGTGCTTTACGCGCTGTTGCCGATCGTGCGCAACACCATCGTGGGACTGGCCGGTGTGGACCCGGCTGTGAGCGATGCGGCAAAAGGGATTGGGATGAGCAGATTCGGGGTACTGACCCGGGTCGAGTTGCGCCTGGCGTGGCCCGCGATTCTGGCCGGAATGCGGGTCGCGACGCAGATGCTGATGGGCATCGCGGTCATCGCGGCGTACGCGAAAGGGCCGGGTCTCGGATCCGAGGTGTTCTCCGGGCTCGCGAACGCGGGCAGCGCGAACTCGTTGAACCAGGCCCTCACCGGCACGATCGGCGTGGTGATCCTCGCGCTGCTGCTCGACGGCATTTACGTGCTGGTCAACCGTTTCACCGTCTCGAGGGGTGTCCGTGGCTGAAAAGGGCATTGAGATCAGGCTCGACCACGTGACCAAGCGGTATCCCGGGCAGAAGGCGGCGGCGGTCGACGACTTCTCGATGGTCGTGCCCGCCGGGCAGATCGTGGTGTTCGTCGGGCCGTCCGGGTGCGGCAAGACGACGACCATGCGGATGATCAACCGGTTGATCGAGCCGACGTCGGGCACGATCACGATCGGCGGCGAGGACGCGCTGAAGATCGACCCGGACGACCTGCGCCGTCGCGTCGGGTACGCGATCCAGCAGGCAGGGCTGTTCCCGCACTTCACCGTGGCGCAGAGCATCGGCATCGTGCCGGGGCTGCTGGGCTGGGACAAGAAGAGGATCGCGGCTCGGGTCGAGGAGATGATGGAGCTGGTCGGGCTCGATCCCGGCGAGTTCGCTGACCGGTTCCCGCGCCAGCTCTCCGGTGGTCAGCAGCAACGTGTCGGCGTCGCGCGTGCGCTGGCCGCCGACCCGCCGGTGTTGCTGATGGACGAGCCGTTCGGCGCGGTCGACCCGATCACGCGCGGACACCTGCAGGACGAGTTGTTGCGGCTGCAGAACGAGCTGCACAAGACGATCGTGTTCGTCACGCACGACTTCGACGAGGCGGTGAAGCTCGGCGACAAGATCGCCGTGCTCGGCAACAGGTCCACGATCCTGCAGTACGACACGCCGGACGCGATCCTGGCCAACCCGGCGGACGACACGGTGGCCGGGTTCGTCGGCGCCGGCGCGTCGTTGAAGGCGTTGACGTTGCTGAGGGTTCGCGACGTCGAGCTGGGTCAGGCGGTGACCGCGAGGGCCGGCGCCGCACCGTCCACTGTGGAACTGGGTGACGAGAGGTTCGTGCTGGTGCTCGACCAGCGCGACCGGCCGTTGCGATGGGTGCACGTGAAGGAGTTGACGCGCGCCCAGTCGCTGGACGGTCTCGGACGACCGGTGCAGGACTCGGTGACGTTGCAGTCGACGCTGCGCGACGCCCTGGAGGCGATGGTCAACGAGGGCGGGCGCGCGGTCGTCACCGGCAACCGCGGTGAGTACGTCGGCACGCTCGACCTCACGACGGTGACCGAGGTCGTGCAACGGTTGCGGGCGACCGCATGACGGGCGAGCGGATCAGGTTCTGGGCGCAACCGCTCGCGGTGGTGCTGATCGTCGGTGGTGTGCTGGCGTGGGTGTTCTCGAGTGAGCTGACGGCGACCGAGAAGAGCACGCTGAACGCGTCGTCGTTGCTCCAGGCGCTGGCCGACCACCTGCTGATGACGATCGTGGTGACCGCGATCGTGGTGCTGGTCGCGGTTCCGGCGGGCGTCGTCGCGACCCGGCCCTGGGCGCGCTGGCTGGCACCGGTGTTCCTGGCGGTCGCGAACGTCGGCCAGGCCGCGCCCGCTCTGGGTGTGCTGGTGCTGTGGTTCCTGCTCACCGGCGCCTCGGGCGGGCTGTGGGTGGCCGCGCTACCGCTCGCGTTCTACTCGCTGCTTCCGGTGCTGCGCAACACGATCGTCGGCATCCAGCAGGTCGATCCGTCTCTTGTGGACGCCGGTCGTGGCATCGGCATGTCGGGGTCCGGTGTGCTGTGGCGGGTCGAGTTCCCGCTGGCCACTCCGTTGATCCTGGCCGGCCTGCGCACCTCGCTGGTGCTGGCGGTGGGCACGGCGACGTTCGGGCTGTTCGTCAACGCGGGCGGCTTCGGGTTGCTGATCGACACCGGTTACAAGCTGAACCTGATGAAGGTCCTGGTGACCGGCTCGGCACTGGCGGCGGGGCTCGCCCTGCTCGTCGACTGGGCCGGTGCGGTCATGGAGCAGTGGTTCGGGCCGAAGGGGCTGCGATGAAAAGGCTCTTGCTCGTTCTGGTGCTGTTCCTGGGTGGTTGTGGCCTCGACATCAACACCGCGTTGCCCTACCAGGTGCTGCCGGGGTCCATCCAGCCCGACCAGTCGTTGCGCGGCGTCGAGATCACCGTGGGGTCCAAGGACTTCACCGAGAACATCCTGCTCGGCTACCTGGCCGAGATGGCGTTGTCCGCCGCGGGCGCGGACGTCGTCGACCTGACCGACCTGAAGGGCTCGCAGACCGCGCGGCAGGCCCTGCTCAACAGCGAGGTCGACGTCACCTGGGAGTACACCGGCACCGGCTGGATCAACTACCAGGGCAACGAACTCCCGGTGCCCGGCGGTGAACAGGCGCAGTACGACGCCACGAAGAAGGCCGACCTCGAACGGTTCGGCGTCGAGTGGCTCGCCTATTCGCCGCTCAACGACCAGTACGCGTTCGCCGTCACCGAGGCCTACGGCGCGCAGCACGGTCTGAAGACGACCTCGGACCTCGCCGCGTTCCTCGCCCGGAACCCGGACCAGGCGGTGTTCTGCCTGGAGACGGAGTTCACCAGCCGCCAGGACGGTTTCCCCGCGGCGAAACGGGCCTACGGCTTCCCGGTCGGCGAGGTGAAGAACTTCGGCATCGGCACGATCTACTCGGCCGTCGCCGGCGGCACCTGCCCGATCGGCGAGGTGTTCACGACCGACGGCCGCATCGCCGCGCAGAAGCTCCGCGTGCTGGAGGACGACAAGCAGGCCTTCCCGCAGTACAACGTGGCACCGACCGTGCGCGCCGAGTTCCTGGCCCGCCACCCGCAGGTCCGCGGCCCGCTGGAGACGGTGAGCCGCGCGCTGACCAACGACCAGATGATCGAGCTGTGCCGTCAGGTCGACGTGGAGGGCAGGGACGCGGGCGAGGTGGCGCGCGACTGGATGGTGTCGAAGGGGTTCATCCGGACGGACTGACGCTCCGGACGCTAGTGCTTGCGATCGGTGTGGCCCAGCGACCGTTCCGGCGCCACCCGGTCGCGCACCAGCTGCTTGAGCACCGCGAGGTCCGGGAAGCCCTCCTGCTCCTTGCGCGACCACACGGTCTCGCCGTCGAGCCGGACGTCGAACACGCCGCCGGTGCCGGGGATCAGCGCGACCTCACCCAGCTCGGTCGTGAACGTGGTCAGCAGCTCCTGCGCGGTCCACCCGGCGCGCAGCAACCACCGGCACTGGGTGCAGTACTCGATCTCCAGGCGTGGCGTCCTCATGCCTGATTTCTAACAGAGGCTCCGTCGCGGGCCGCGTCCTTGCCCCAGCTGGCCAGCAGCTGCAACGCCTCGGCGGACGCCGTGCCGGGTTCGGCGTGGTAGGTGCTCAGGAACAGGTTGGGCTCGCTGGGCATCCGGAGCGTCTCGTACGACAGCGTCATCTCGCCCACGAGCGGGTGCTTCAGCACCTTCGTGCCGAAGCTCTTCTCCTTCACCTCGTACGCGGCCCAGAGCTGGCGGAACAGCTCGCTCTTGAGCGAGAGCTCCCCGATCAGCGCGGCCAGCTCGGGGTCGTCGGAGCAGCAGCCGGCGTCCAGCCGCAGGAACCCGACGATGTCGGCGGCCTTGGACTGCCAGTTGACGAAGAGTTCCTGGTAGGAAGGTCGCAGGAAGATCATGCGGGCCCAGTTGCGGTCGCGCGGCTCCAGCTCGCCCCAGTCGCCGAACAACGCCGCGGCCATCGGGTTCCACGCGAGGACGTCCGTGCGCCGCCCGCCGATGTACGCGGGCACGCCGATGCCGTCGAGCAGGTGCTGCAACGCGGGCCGCACCTGCGACCGCGGAGCCTTCTTCTTGCTCGACCTGGTGCGGGTCAGGTTCTGCAGATGCGCGCGTTCGGCGTCGTTGAGCCGCAACGCGCGGGCGATCGAGTCCAGCACCTCGGTCGACACGTTGCGGCCGTTGCCCTGCTCGAGGCGCGTGTAGTAGGCGACCGAGACGCCCGCGAGCTGCGCCAGTTCCTCGCGGCGCAGGCCCGGCACGCGGCGGGTCCTGCCGTACTGCGGCAGCCCGACGTCGTCCGGCGACAGCCGCGCCCGGCGGCTGCGCAGGAACTCGCTCAGCTCGGTGCGCGGATCCACTGTCGTCATGTACCCGAGTATTCCCGGCGTCACACGGTCGTGCCTGCTACTGCTGGTGGTAGGCACGCCAGACGTACGAAAAGCAGGTGTCTGGGCAGCGGCTCGCGACGGCGGCAGTGTTCACGGTGACACGACCGAAGCGAGGAGAAAACCTGATGAGCACCGTCGCTGCCTACGCCGCTCCCGCACCGAAGGCACCGCTGGAGCGCACGACGATCGAGCGCCGCGAGGTCGGTCCGCACGACGTCCTGATCGACATCAAGTTCGCCGGCATCTGCCACTCGGACATCCACCAGGTCAACGAGGGCTGGGGCCAGGGCATCTTCCCGATGGTCCCCGGTCACGAGATCGCCGGTGTGGTCACCGAGGTCGGTTCCGAGGTGACGCGGCACGCCGTCGGCGACCGGGTCGGTGTCGGCTGCATGGTCGACTCGTGCCGGGAGTGCGACAACTGCCTGCGCGGCTTCGAGCAGTACTGCACGGGCGGCAACACGATGACCTACAACGGCATCGACCGCCGCGGCGACGTCACCTACGGCGGCTACTCCAAGCAGATCGTGGTGGACGAGAACTTCGTCGTGCGGATCCCCGAGGGACTCCCGCTGGACGTGGCAGCGCCGCTGCTGTGCGCCGGCATCACCGTCTACTCGCCGCTCAAGCACTGGGGCGTCGCACCGGGCAAGAAGGTCGCCGTCGTCGGCCTCGGCGGGCTCGGGCACATGGGCGTGAAGATCGCCGCCGCGCTCGGTGCCGAGGTGACCGTGCTGTCGCAGTCGTTGCGCAAGAAGGACGACGGCCTCAAGCTCGGCGCCAAGGACTACCGCGCCACCAGCGACCCCGCCACGTTCACCGAGCTGGCAGGGAAGTTCGACGTCATCCTGTCCACGGTGTCCGCGCCGCTGGACTTCGGCGCCTACCTCGGCCTGCTCAGGACCGACGGCGCGATCGTGAACGTCGGCGCGCCGGAGGAGCCGATCTCGCTGAACCTGTTCGGGCTGCTCGGCGGACGCAAGACGCTGGCGGGGTCGATGATCGGCGGCATCGCGGAAACCCAGGAGATGCTGGACTTCTGCGCCGAGCACGGGCTGGGCTCCGAGATCGAGCTGATCGACGCCGACCAGGTCAACGTGGCGTACGAGCGGGTGCAGTCGAGCGACGTGCGGTACCGGTTCGTGATCGACACCGCGACGATCTGATCGCGCTTCCCCTGTGCCCGGTGGCCGCGTTGATGACGCGGCCACCGGGCACAGGCGGTGGTGCCGGCCTGCCGCGCCTGGCTGGTGTCCACAACGGACTAAGCCGGTGGGCAGGGGACGCCGGACGCGTGGGACGCGTGGGCGCCGGCGATCACCGAGTCGAGCTTCCGGAGCGTCTCCTGCAACTCCTCGATCTGCTTCACCACCGACGAACGGTGCCCGCGCAGCTTGGCCAGAACGGGTGGTGACGCCACGCCGGTGACCACGCACGGCAGCATCTCCAGGATCGCCGCGCTGGAGATCCCGGCGGCGTAGAGCTGTTGGATCAGCTGTACGCGGTCGGCGGCCTTCTCGCCGTACTGCCGTTGCCCGCTCTCGCTGCGTTCGGACGCGAGAAGGCCCTGCTCCTCGTAGTAGCGCAACGCGCGCACGCTCACGCCGGTCTTCGTCGCCAGCTCGCCGATCCGCATGAGACCTCCGCCACAAAAGCTACCTCTGACGTCAATGTCAGGTTCCTAGCCTAGCTCTCATGCTTCTCACCAGCTACCGACTCGGAAACCTGACCCTGCCGAACCGCCTCGTCATGGCGCCGATGACCCGCGCACGAGCCGTGGACGGCAAACCGACCGCTACAACCGCCACCTACTACGCCCAACGCGCCACCGCCGGGCTCATCGTCACCGAGGGCGTGCACCCGAACGCGCCAGGCCAGGCCGGTCCGTTCATGCCCGGCATCCACACCGACGAGCAGGTCGCGGCCTGGCGTGTCGTCACGGACGCCGTGCACGCCAACGGCGGCCGGATCTTCGCCCAGCTCATGCACGGTGGCCGCATCGGTCACCCCGAGGTCGCCGGGCACCACCCGCTCGCTCCGTCGGCGATCGCGGCCCAGACCGAGGTGTTCACGTCCGAGGGCGTGCGGCCCGCACCGGTGCCGCTCGCGTTGACGGCTTCCGGTGTGCAGGACCAGGTTCAGGCGTTCGCTGATGCGGCACGCAAGGCGGTCGACGCAGGGTTCGACGGGGTCGAGCTGCACGGCGCGAACGGCTACCTGATCCAGCAGTTCCTGTCCTCCAACGCGAACCAGCGCACGGACGGCTACGGCGGCTCGATCACCGGCCGCATCCGGTTCGCCGTCGAAGCGGTCGAGGCGGCGGCGGACGCCATCGGTGCGGACCGCGTCGGCATCCGGCTCTCACCCGGCGGGCAGGTCCAGGACATCGTCGAGGACGAGATGCCCGCGCTGTACTCGGCGCTGCTGGAGGCGTTGCCGGACATCGCTTACGTCCACGTGCTCGCGACCGCCGACGACGAGGTGCTGATGGGGCTGCGCAAGGCGTGGCCGACGGCGTTCATCCTCAACCCCGGCGGCCAGATCGGCCCGCACGAGAGCACCCGCGAGCAGGGCGAACGCTGGCTCGCCAACGGCGCCGACCTGATCAGCTACGGCCGCGCCTACCTCGGCAACCCCGACCTGGTCGAACGGTTCCGGCTCGGCCTGCCGCTGGTCAGCACCGACCGCGAGACGTGGTTCCAGACCGAGGCCGGGTACGTCGACCACCCCAGCTATCAGCACTGAAGCGCGCGCATCAGGTGGTCGACGAGCCGTTCGAGGTAGTCGGGCTCGATCTCGGCACGGCGCACCGACAGCCGCCAGTAGACGGGCGCGGCGATCAGGTCGAGTGCGATCTCGACGTCGAAGTACGGTGGTAGCTCACGACGTTCGACCGCCCGCCGCAACGCGATGGCACCGAGCTCGCGGCGCGGTTCGCCGATGGTCGCGCTGATCGCCTGGGCCAGCGCGGGATTGCGGACCGCCTCGGCGGTGAGGTCCGGCAGGATCGTGGCGAACCGCGGGTGGGTCAGCCAGTCGTGCACCGCCGTGACGCTCGCCAGCAGATCGCCGCGCAACGACCCTGTGTCCGCGACTTCGGCCAGTGGCACGGAGAACTCCGACAGCGCCGCGACCACCATGTCCTGTTTGGACGGCCAGCGCCGGTACAGCGCGCTCTTGCCGACCTCCGCGCGTTTGGCGACCGCCTCCATCGACAGCCGGCCATAACCGTGCAGGGCCAGTTCGTCGAGCACGGCCTCGGTTATCGCGGAGGTGACCTGAGGCTGCAGCACGGCGGCGCCGGTCGGGGTGCGCTTGCTCATGACGCACATCATAGGACTGGACGAGACGGTCCCGTCCCGCCTAAGTTTGGACGGGACGGGACCGTCTCGTCCATTTCGTTCGGAGGAACATCCGTGGACCTCATCCCGAAGGCACTGCAGCTGCTGCTGGACAAGGACATGATCGGGTTCGCCGGCCTGTGGGCCGAGGACGGCGTGATGGAGTTCCCGTTCGCGCCGCCCGGCTACCCGACCCGGTTGGAGGGTCGTGCGGCGATTGAGGACTACCTGCGCGACTACCCGAAGATGCTGGACATCCAGAGTTTTCCGAAGCAGGTGGTGCACCAGAGCGTCGATCCGGACGTCGCCGTGGTCGAGTTCGACGCCGAGGGTGTCGTGGTGCCGACCGGCAAGCCGTACCGGTTCTCCTACATCGCGGTGATCACCGTCAGGAACGGCGAGATCATCTCGTACCGCGACTACTGGAACCCGCTCTACGTGCAGGAGCTCGCGGGATGAACGTGCTGGTCATCGGCGGTACCGGCACGACCGGCAGCAGGCTCGCCGCGCTGTTGCCGAATGCGCGCATCGGTACCCGGAAGCCCACCCGGGACGACCACGTGCGGTTCGACTGGGACGACCCGGCGACGTTTGAAGATTCACTTCGCGGGATAGACGGGGTGTACCTGATCCCTCCGGTGGGGGTCGTCGATCCCCTTCCGGTGGTCGAGTCGTTTCTCGCTCGAGCGCGGCTCGTGCGGCGGGTGGTACTGCTGAGCTCGTCCGCGGTGCGGGAGAGCGCCACGGGGATGGGCGCTCTCCCCGCACTGGTCAGGACCATGCCGGAGTGGGCGGTGCTGCGGCCGTCGTGGTTCATGCAGAACTTCACCGGTGACCACGCGGTGGCGGCGGGCGTCCGCGCCGGCCAGATCGTCACGGCGACCGGTGACGGCAGGGTCGGGTTCGTCGACGCTGCGGACATCGCCGCCGTCGCCGCCCGCGCGTTGCTGGACCCGTTGCCGCACAACACAGATCACCTGATCACCGGACCGGAGGCGCTCAGCTACGCCGATGCCGCCGCGATCATGACCGAGGTCACCGGCCGCCCGGTCCGGCACCGCTCGGTCAGCACCGAGGAACTGTCCGAACGGCTCGCCGCGTGGCTGCCCCCGGAGTTCGCCGCGGTCCTCGCCGGCCTCGACGAGGACATCCGGGGTGGCGCCGAAGACCGGGTCAGCACGACCGTTCTCGACGTGACGGGCCGGCCGGCGCGGTCGTTCCGGGACTTCATCAGCCGAACGTCCACCGGGTAGCGCCGCTCGGTTCCGCGGTGGCGACGGCGTGGGCCGCGGTCAGCGAGATCCGGTAGACGTACCAGGGCGGCGGGCCGCCGCTCGGCGCGGTGTAGGGCGCGGTGAAGGCGGCACCCTCCCGTTCGGCCGCCCAGCCACCTGAGCGGTATCGCGCGGCGACACGGTCCAAAGTGGACTCTTCGGTGACCCGGTGAGCCGTGCCCTCCAGCACGAGGTCCAGCCCGGTCAGCCGCACCGACACCGTGCAGGCCGGATTCGCCGCGAGGTTGCGCGACTTGCGGGTGCCGGGTCCGCTCACGAACCACAGGGTGTCCTCGAACCAGGCGGCGCCTATGCCCACCGAGTGCGGCCTGCCGTCCGGGCGCACGGTGTTCAGGAAGAACGGCACGTCCTTCGCCGCGGATTCGGTGGCGAGCAGTTCCTGCGCACGGGCCCACTCCAGGGCGGGGCAGCCGTACTGGTCGAGGTTGCGGGTCTCAATCGTCGTGTTCGTCATGCACATGCGTCGAACGGGGATCCGCGTTTTCGACAGCTAGCCCAAGGAGCGGCACGGCACCACGAAGAACCAGTCCTTCGGCTCGTGCTCCAGCCGTGCCTCCGGCGCTCCCGCCGAGCACTCCGCACGGGCCTTCGCGACGCTCTCGTCCCACGGCACGCCCTTCAGCACCGGCCCGCGCTCCTGCAGGTACCAGAAGAAGCTGACGATCACGATGATCCCGATCAGGTACCGGCTGCCGCCCACCACCGCGCGTCCCCAGATCACCGACGGCGTCGCGTCGAGCCCCACGAAGATCGCGGTGAACAGGAACAGGCACGGCGCGATGCTGTAGCGCTGCGCGGCCATCACGACCTCGGGCGCCTGCACCTGGAGGACGTGCGTCCAGTTCAGCACCAGGCACGCGACGATGACGATCACGCTGTACGCCACGGCGACCACCGCGAGCGTCCGTCCCGCCCGGTCGCCGAACCACAGGCCCGCCACGATCGGCACGGCCGCGATCAGCAGCGTCACGAGGATCAGCGCGTTGCCCTGGGCCGGGTAGAAGTCGGCGACCCGCTCAGATCCGGTGAACGCCACCACCGGCACCCGCAACAGGCTCGCCAGCAGCACCTGCACCGGGTCGATCTCGTCGTGCGAGTACGGCGTCCTGGTCGCGAAGATCATCGCGATGGCCTGCACCACCAGCCCGGCGAGGAACGCGATCGGCACTTCCTTGCGCGCCAGGAAAAGCCGCACCAAAGCGATCGGCGCCAGGACGAAGACGAGCGGGCTGGTCACGGCGGCGAGGAACACGAACAACGCGACCGGCCAGCGCGGGGCGTTGCGCCACAACAACGCCCAGAAAGCGCCGAACAGCAGGAACCAGTGCAGGTTCGACATGTTGTTCAACGTCTCGGAGTTGCCCGCGGGCAGCACGATGACCAGCGCCGCCAGCGCGAACCGCATCGGCGTCGACTTCAGGTACGCCTTGGAGCCCGCGAACGTGATCAGCGCGACCAGCGCCCGCAGCATCGCGGCGGCGACCGCGAACCCGGCGGCCGTCCACTCGATCGGCAGCAACGCGATCACTTCGGCGACCAGTCGCGGCACCGTGTGCAGGTAGCCGCCGTACGGCTCGATCAGGTTCTGCAGCGTGGGGAACCGGACCGCGTCGACCATGAACCGGGCGCCGTCCTCGGCCCACAGGTGGTCGAGCCGGGCCCAGCCGGCGGGGATGAGCAGCAGGAACAGCATCGAACCGAGGAACGCGAACGCCATGCCCAGCCACGCTCGTTCGTGCGGAGGTTCGGCGGGCAGCGGGAGCACGCTCTCCGCGAGTGCCTTCGGTCGTTCCAGCGTCGCCGTCACTGCGTTCCCCCATGTCCGGTTCACCGGGCACGGTACCGGGGTCAGGTCAGGAGGCGTTCGTAGCGGTCCCACTGCTCCTGGGTCACCACGGTGACCTCGGAGGAGTTCGACTCGGCCACCTCGAGCGAGTTGATCACCATCAGCTTGTTGTTCACCAGCAACCCGACCAGGCCGTTCGGACCGAGCACCGCGGGAACGGCCGCCGGGACGCGGACCGCGACCTGGAACGAGTCGACGATCTTCGGCCGCCAGCCCAGCACGCCGCGGGCGTACTTCGCCGCCGCCGAGCCGCGTTCGAACCGGACCACCTTGTGGTCGATCACGACGTCGGCCGTGCGTTCGGGGGAGGGCACCGAGAAGCCGTCGAGCACGCCCGCCTCCTCCGGCGTCGCACAGCCGTTGAGCCCGAGCGCGTCGATGCCGAAGTGGCTGATGTTCGTCGGGGCGCCGGACCCTCCGGTCACGGTCGCGCGCAGCACGTCCAGCGCCACCTTGTCGCACGGTCCGCCGGGGTGGATCGGCGCGTGCCCCTCGGGGGTCCGCGCCAGGCCGGGGCCTTCCTTCCAGGAACCGGAGATCACCACCGGATCGAACGGGTGGCGGGTGAACTCCTTGTTCCAGAACGTGACGGTGGTGCCCTCGTCGGTCGAGTGGGCGATCGCGAACGCCGACGCGGCGTCGATCCACATCCAGTCCGCGCTGAACGCCTCGACCACGGACCGGGTGCGGGCCTCGTTGGTCTTCTGCACGGGCTTGAACCCCTGCGGGCTCAGCGTTTCGACACCCTTGGTGAACAGCGGGTCCTTCGAACGCAGGACGTACTGGCCAGCGCCGTTCGTGGCCCCGGCGAACCCGGTGGTGTCGGTGAAGAGCAGGTAGACCCACCCGTCGAGGTAGATGGCGGACTGCTGACCGGCGCCGTAGGTGTTCTCGCGAATGATGTCGTTCGACGTGCCGACGATCGCCTGGCCGCCGTTGGCCCGCGTCCAGCTCACGCCGTCCTTGCTGGTGGCGACGCCGACCGAGCTGCCGTTCGCGTGGTTGTCCCTGCTCGCGCCCGTGTAGTACAGGTAGTACGTGTCGCCGATCTTGATCAGCGACGGGTCGCACGTGTGCATCGCGTCGAAGTTGCCGCCGCTGCCGGAGAGCACCGGGTGCGCCGTGGTGAACGGACCGTCCAGGCCCGAGCCCTCGCTGTAGAGGATGTCGTCGCCGTTCGGCTGCGCGACGCCCATCTGGCTGCACCACCACGTGCGCACCTTGCCGCCGTCGAGCATGACGGCGGGCGCGTAGTTGTAAACCGCGTCCCCGGTCCCGGCGACGACCGTGCCGGGGCTCTGCCTGCCGTTCTCGACGGTGAGCTTGAGCTTGTCCCGCGGCGGCGGCGCCTTGGACTCCGACGTGGCCGGCTGGGTGGCGGGCTTGCCCACCGGGTCGCCGGCCGCCTGACTGGTGCACGCCGTGACCGCACTGAGGAGTGCGAGCGCAGCGAGCAACGCAAGAGGTCGACGTCTCAGGGGCACCCACCCATCATAGTGATCAACTCATCCGTACGGGTGAAGTCCCTTGCCCGAGTTCTGATTCATGCCTGGTCAATCGGTCTTTCCGGCTGCTCTGGTGAGTGCGATCCCGCTGCACAGGAGCACGATTCCCGAGATCAACGGCTCAATGGATCCGCGCCGGTGGCGGCCAGGGCGGCAGCGGCGTGGGCCTGTCGGCGTGGGTCACCTACAACCCGATGGGCAGCGCTGCGCTAGCTGGCCGGCGGGTGTTCGCGCACCGCGCACCGGCGGCGGAACCAAGCGAGGAACCTCGCCGGATCGCCGCCCTGCCGGAGCGCGGACACCGCGCCGGTCAGCGGGAACATCGCGGCGTGCGTGCGGGCGCGTTCGTAGAAGTCGGGACGGACGCGGCGAACCAGCGGCCAGCCGTAGCCGGCGAACGCGGCGGCGTCGAGTGCGG
Organism: Lentzea miocenica; assembly: GCF_033949945.1. Taxonomy (NCBI): domain Bacteria; kingdom Bacillati; phylum Actinomycetota; class Actinomycetes; order Pseudonocardiales; family Pseudonocardiaceae; genus Lentzea; species Lentzea miocenica. Next base: position 175,433 of record NZ_JAXAVW010000017.1, on the reverse strand, counting down.
GGTCGCCGGCGCAGGCGAAGTCCCAGTCGATGATTCCGGTGACTTTTCCGTTGTGCCAGCGGAGGTTCACCGGGGCCAGGTCGCCGTGCACGAAGCCTCTGATGGTCGGCAGGTTCGCGAACCGTTGCAGGATGTCGGAAGCCTGGCCGCGTTCGTCAGCGGTGAGCAGCGGGAACACCAGCTCGGTGACCGTTTCGGCGACGTGACGCCCACCTGCGTGATGCAGCGGTTCGTCCAGCAGCGCAACGAGTTCGTCGTCCAGCTCGACCGCGGCCAACGCGTCGAGCACTTCGAGGACCGCCTCGTCGCTCGCGGTCTCCGAAGGCTTGCCGGGGACGTACGAGATGATGACGTGTGCCTGGCCCAGCGGCAGATCGAGCCGGTTCTCGAGGATTTCCGGTACGGCAAAGGGCAGATCGAGCTGTCCGATGCGTCCGAGTGCCTGGGCGCGGCGGCGGGCGTCGGCCAGATCGGTGCGAGGGAAGCGGGCGACCCACTTGCCCGGCTCCACCAGGGCGTCGTTGAACGTGCCGCGCTCGAACATCAGCTGCCCAGGTAGCGGACGACAGCCATCACGCGGCGGCTCAGGCCCGACGAGCCGGCGAGGCCGAGCTTGTCGAAGATCGCGTTGATGTGCTTCTCCGCGGAGCTCTGCGAGATGTGCAGCTGCTCGGAGATGCGGGCGTTCGTGAGGCCCTGCGCCATGAGTTCGAGGACGTCCTTCTCCCTTCTCGTCAGCGTTTCGAGCGGGTCGACGTGGGTCGTTCTGGTCAGCAGCCGTCGCACGACCTCCGGGTCGAACGCCGCGCCGCCGGCCGCGACCCGGTCCAGTGCCTCCAGGAACTCGTCCACCTGGGCCACGCGGTCTTTGAGCAGGTAGCCGACCTTGGTGCCGCCGGTGATCAGTTCGGTGGCGTAGCGGTTCTCGACGTACTGGGAGAGCACGAGCACGGCGATGTCCGGCCACGTTTCGCGGATCTTGAGGGCGGCGCGCATGCCGTCGTCCTTGTGGTCCGGCGGCATCCGGACGTCGGTGACCACGATGTCCGGCCGGTGTTCCTCGGTGGCCTTGAGCAACTCGGGTGCCGTGCCGACGGCGGCGACGACGTCGTGGCCCTCCTCGGCGAGCAACCGGATCAGGCCCTCGCGCAGCAGCGTCGAGTCCTCGGCCAGGATCACCCGCACGGCAACCTCGCAGTGATCGTGGTGGGGCCGCCGGCCGGGCTGGTCACCACGAAGTCGCCGTCCACCGCCTTGACCCTCCTGGCGAGCCCGGACAGCCCGGTGCCGCCGGGATCAGCGCCGCCGACGCCGTCGTCCCGCACCATGATCGTGATGTCTTTCCTGCTCTGCCACACCGAGATCTCGACGACCGACGGGGCAGCGTGCTTGGCCGCGTTGGTGACGGCCTCCGACACCACGAAGTAGATCACCGTCTCCAGCGCGGTGCCAGGCGACGACGTGAGCTGGTTGCTGATCTCGACGCGCACGCTGGACCGTTCCGCCAGCACCTCCAGCGCTCCGTCCAACCCGGAGTCGTCGAGCACGGCGGGGTAGACCCTGGTCGCGACCTCGCGCAGTTCGTCGATGGTCTCGCCCGCGGTGTCGTGCGCCTGACGCAGCAACTGCTGGAGCTGCTCGTCGTCCTTGGCTCTGCGTGCCCTGCCGATCAACATCCCGAGCGCGACGAGCCGCTGCTGGACGCCGTCGTGCAGGTCGCGCTCGATGCGTCTGCGCTCGTCGTCGATCGCCTCGATCACCTCGGCCCGCGTGCTGGTCAACTCCGCGACCCGTTGGCGCAGCAGCGTTTGCTGACTCGTGCCGAGCATCGTGGTGGCGAGCCACTGATCCAGCTTCGCCACCCCGGTGATGCCAGCCAGCGTGACGAAGATGAGCAACGCGCCCGGCACCGTCGCCACCGCGATCAGCTTCGTGTCGACCACGTCGCCGTCCTTGACGAGGCCCCACGTGCCGTCGAAGAGCCACGCCGTGATCATCGACAGCGCCGTGGTGAGGTAGAGCAACAACATCAGGACGACCCCGGCGCCCATGCCACCCACCAGCCACCGCACCCCGAGGTAACGCTGGCACCGGCGCGGCGTGAGCGGATCGGCGTGCGCCCCGTCCCCGTACCGCGCGATCCGCCGCAGTTCGAGCTCGGTCACCTTGACCACACCAACGCCCAGCACTGCCGCCAGCAGGTCCGGCAGGGCCGTCCACGCCCCCACCAGCACCCCGTAGAACGTCCGGAACCATCCGCGCACCAGCGATCCGGCGCTGAGCTGCTCGTCCTGATGCACATTCGCCACCGTACTGGCCGCCATCAGCCCCGGCATTGCGGTTTCCCGCACTATTGCCCTGCGGTTTCCCGCCAAATAGTCGACGGTCGACCTCATGGCGCCCCCGCCCACCCATTCCTAGCGTTGACCCCGACCGAAAACCGTTCCACGAGGGGAAAATCAATGCTGGCTGAATGGGCCGTCGACGTGATGGAGTCGTTGGGCGGCGTGGGCGCGGCCGTGGTCGTGGGCCTCGACAACCTGTTCCCGCCGATCCCGAGCGAACTGGTGCTACCCCTGGCCGGCTTCTCCGCGAGCAAAGGCGTGTTCAGCCTGCCAGCGGCCCTGTTCTGGACCACCCTGGGCTCCGTGGCGGGCGCCGTCATCGTCTACCTGGCAGGCATGCTCCTGGGCCGCGACCGCACCCGCCGCCTGGTGGCCCGCATTCCCCTGGTGCGCGTGACCGACTTCGACAAAACCGAAGCCTGGTTCACCCGCCACGGCACCAAAGCCGTGTTCTTCGGCCGAATGGTGCCGCTGTTCCGCAGCTTCATCTCACTGCCCGCAGGCGTAGAACGCATGAACTTCCCGCAATTCCTCGCGCTCACCACGTTGGGCAGCCTGATCTGGAACACCGTGTTCGTGGGCGCGGGCTACTTACTGGGCGAGAACTGGCACCGAGTCGAGGCCTACGCCGGCATCTTCCAGAAACTGGTGATCGCCGCCGTGGCCGTCGCCCTCACCCTGTTCGTCGTGACCCGCCTGCGTCAGCGCTCAAAGACCGACCCAGAGGCCACCGCCGTGCTGCCCCGCGTCAAGCGATAACGTTGCCACGCAACACAAACCGGCCGGTCCGCGCAAGCACGACGGGTGCGGCCCGCGCCGCGTCCGTGCGGTCTGGCGGCTGGCTCAGCGGACCACGTTGCCGCGCAGGGCTATCCGGCTGAGTCATGTGAGCACGACGGAAGCTTGGCCGGGTTGATGCGGTGGACGACGACGTCGGCGAACCCGTCGGCCGCCAGGTCGGCGGCCCGTGCCGCGTCCTCGCGGTCTGGAGGTCCTCTCGGTGGACCGTGTTGCCGCACAACACTATTCGGCCGGGCCACGCGGGCACGATGGGTACTGAGCTGGGTTGGGTGTGGTGGGTGACGACGTCGGTGAACCCTTGGGCCGCCAGCCTTGGCGCCCCAAGTAGCGTCCGCGTGGCCTGGTGGTTGGCACAGCGAACCGCGTTGCCGTGCAACAAGATCCGGCTGGGTTGCGTGAGCACGACGAGAGCTTGACCGGTTGGCGTGGTAGGCGGCGACGACCTGGGCAAACCCGTCGGCCACCAGGCCTCGGGTGCCTGAGCCGCGCCCATGCGGTCTGGTGGCTCGTTCAGCGGACCGCGTTGCCGCGCAACACAATCCGGCCGGACCGCGTGAGCGCGATGGGTACTGGGCTGGGTTGGTGTGGTGGGCGACGGCGTCGGTGCGCCCGTCGGCCACCGGGGCTCGGCGGCCTGAGTCGCGTCCGCGTGGGTCTGGCGGTTCGTTCAGCGAGCGACGTTGCAGTGCCGCACGATCCGGCTGGGTCGTGTGAGCCCGGCGGAAACTTGGCCGGGTCGGTGTGGTGGGCGACGACCTCGGTGAACCCGTCAGACTCGGCGGCTCGCTCAGCGGACCACGTTGCCGCGCAACACGATGCGGCTGGGTCGTGTGAGTGCGGATGGATCCTCGGTCGGGTCGGTGTCATAGGCGACAACGTCAGCGAGCCCGCCGTCAACCAACCCGGGCAGCCCGAGCCACTCCCGCGCGATCCACGACCCGGCCCCCACGGCCGCCTCCACCGGCATCCCGGCCTTGATCAGCCACGCGATCTCGCCGGCCACGTCCCCGCACGGCTTGTTGTCCGTCCCCGCCAACACCGTCACCCCGGCCTCGTGGGCGGCACGAACGGTGGGAAACGCGTGTTCCCACCCAGTCACGATCCACTCCCGCAGCCGCGCGTCCCCCGACGACGTCAGGTTCGAGATCGTCTTGGCGAACGCGGAGAACGTGGGCACGAACGCCGTCCCCTGGGCGGCCATTCGCGGAAGGAGCGAATGATCCAGATGCAGCCCGTGTTCAAGGCTGTCCGCGCCGGCCAGCACGGCGTTGCGGCAGCCCTCGGCGGTCTGGCAGTGCACGGCGACACGTGCACCGACGGCGTGCACGGCGTCGACTGTCGCCGTGAGAACGTCCAGCGGCACTGGCGGATCGTCCGGCATCCAGTCGCCGATCACTTTGCACCACCCCGCTGCGGCCTCCGAGACAGCGGCCGCGGGCAGCTCCTCCTCGGACACCCGCCTGCCGTAGCCGGGGAAGAAGCGGCCCGGTGTGGCCAGCCATCGGCCGCTGCGCGTCAGTCGGGGCAGGTCGGGATCGTCGGGACGGTCCAGCACTGGATCCGGAGAGCCGGGGGAGCGCACGGTCAGCACGCCGGCGGACCGGTGCGCGAGCATGTGTCGCCGGAACACGTCGTGCGAGTAGGCGTCGCCCGGCGATTCCATGCCGGGGTGCGAGTGCACGTCGACCAGTCCTGGCAGCAGCCACAAAGAGTCCGGAGTGGACGAAGCGGAAGCGCGCAACCGTTGCCCGTCCACGGCGAACGAGACCGGTGTGCGGGTGGGCAGAGCGATGCCCGAGATCGTGACCCCCATGAAAACGACGGTACCCCAGGCCGGGGGAGTGGCCTGGGGTACCGGGGAGGGGCTGGATCAGACGTCGTAGCGGTCCGCGTTCATGACCTTGTTCCACGCCACGACGAAGTCCGAGACGAACTTCGAGGAGGCGTCGTCACTCGCGTAGACCTCGGCGACGGCGCGCAGCTCGGAGTTCGAGCCGAACACCAGGTCGTTGCGGGTGGCGGTCCACCGGACGGCACCGGTGGAGCGGTCGCGGCCCTCGAAGTTCTCCTGGTCCTCGGTGACCGACTTCCACTCCGTCTCCATGTCGAGCAGGTTGACGAAGAAGTCGTTGGTCAGCGTCTCGGGCTTCGAGGTCAGCACGCCCGCCGACGAACCGTTGTGGTTGGCGCCCAGCACGCGCAGGCCGCCTACCAGCACGGTCATCTCCGGCGCGGAGAGGCCGAGCAGGTTCGCCCTGTCGATGAGCAGGTACTCCGACGGGAGCGGGGTGGCCTTGCCGCCGTAGTTGCGGAAGCCGTCGACGGTGGGTTCGAGCACGGCGAACGACTCGGCGTCGGTCTGCTCCTGCGTCGCGTCGGTGCGGCCCGCGAGGAACGGCACCTCGACGTCGTGGCCCGCTGCCTTGGCGGCCTGCTCGATCGCCGCGGCGCCGCCGAGGACGATCAGGTCGGCCAGCGAGACCTTCTTGCCGCCGGTCTGCGCGCTGTTGAAGGCTTCCCGCACGCCTTCGAGGGTGCGCAGCACCTGGGCGAGCTGGTCGGGCTCGTTGATCTCCCAGTCGCGCTGCGGCTCCAGGCGGATGCGGGCGCCGTTCGCGCCGCCGCGCTTGTCGCTCTGGCGGAACGACGAGGCCGAGGCCCACGCGGTCTTGACCAGCTGCGAGACCGAGAGGCCGGTCTCGAGGATCTTGGCCTTCAGCGAGGCCACGTCGTCAGCCGAGATCAGCTCGTGGTCGACGACCGGCAGGCGGTCCTGCCAGATCAGCTCCTCCTGCGGCACCTGCGGGCCGAGGTAGCGCTGGATCGGGCCCATGTCGCGGTGGGTCAGCTTGAACCACGCGCGGGAGAAGGCTTCCGCGAACGCCTCGTGGCTCTCCGCGAACTTGCGCGAGATCGGCTCGTAGATCGGGTCGACGCGCAGCGCGAGGTCCGTCGTGAGCATCATCGGCGTGCGGTTGAGGGTGCCGTCCTCGGGGTCCGGCACCGTGTTGGCGCCCGCGCCGTCCTTCGGCTTCCACTGGTGCGCGCCGGCCGGGGACTTGGTGAGCTCCCACTCGAACGCGAAGAGGTTCTGGAAGAACAGGTTCGTCCACTGGGTGGGCTTCTGGGTCCAGGTGACCTCGAGGCCGGAGGTGATGGTGTCACGGCCCTTGCCGGTGCCGTGCGTGCTGATCCAGCCGAAGCCCTGCGAGTCCATCAGCGCGCCCTCGGGCTCCGCGCCGACCAGCTCGGGGTCGCCGGCGCCGTGCGCCTTGCCGAAGGTGTGGCCACCGGCGATGAGCGCGACGGTCTCCTCGTCGTTCATGCCCATCCGGCCGAACGTCTCGCGGATGTCGCGGGCGGCGGACAGCGGGTCCGGGTTGCCGTTGGGGCCCTCCGGGTTGACGTAGATCAGGCCCATCTGCACCGCGGCCAGCGGGGACTCGAGGTCCCGCTCACCGCTGTAGCGCGAGTCGCCGCCGAGCCACGTGGTCTCCGGACCCCAGTAGACGTCCTCGTCCGGCTCCCACACGTCCGCGCGGCCACCGGCGAAGCCGAAGGTCTCGAAGCCCATGGTCTCCAGCGCGCGGTTGCCCGTGAAGATCATGAGGTCGGCCCAGGAGACCTTCCTGCCCCACTTCTTCTTGACCGGCCACAGCAGACGGCGGGCCTTGTCCAGGTTGCCGTTGTCCGGCCAGCTGTTCAGCGGGGCGAAGCGCTGCATGCCCGCGCCGGCGCCACCGCGGCCGTCGTGGGTGCGGTAGGTGCCCGCGCTGTGCCACGCCATGCGGATCATGAACGGGCCGTAGTGGCCGAAGTCCGCGGGCCACCAGTCCTTCGACTCGGTCAGCACGGCGTCGACGTCGCGGGCCAGCTCGTCGAGGTCGACGGTGAGGAACTCGCTCGCGTAGTCGAACTCGCCGCCCATCGGGTTCGCCTGGACGGGGTGCTTGCGGAGGATCCGCAGGTTGAGCTGCTTCGGCCACCAGTCACGGTTGCCGCCGCCCTCGGTGGGGTGGCTGAGTCGCCCGTGCGCGACCGGGCAGCCGCCCGCCTCCTCCACGTTCAGCTCGCTCAGCTTGGCGTCAGTGCTGTCGGACACGGGAATCCTTCCGGGATGTTCAGGAACTTTTCGCGGCGGTCGTGCACTCGGGGCAGGTGCCCCAGTAGATGACCTCGGCCTCGTCGATGACGAACCCGTGGTCGTCGGACGCGTCCAGACAGGGCGCGGCACCGACGGCGCAGTCGACGTCGGCGATGGCACCGCAGGATCTGCACACGACGTGGTGGTGGTTGTCCCCGACGCGAGCCTCATAACGCGCGACCGAGCCCTGGGGCTCGATGCGTCGCAACAGGCCTGCTCCGGTCAGCGCGCGGAGCACGTCGTACACGGCCTGATGGGAGACCGCGCCGAGGTTCTGGCGCACGACACCGATGATCGAGTCCGTGTCGGCGTGGGGATGACCGTGCACCGCGGACAGCACAGCTATCCGTGGAGCAGTCACTCGAAGTGACGCTCCACGCAACATGCGCTCGAAGTCGGAAGCCGTGGGCACAGACCTCACCCTGCCGTCTTTTCTTGAGTGAGTCAAGTTAATGAACCGTGCAATTCACTCGACCCGGTCATCGCCGCACGGCGGTCACGGCCTCGGCCAGCCGCCGCACGCCCTCGGCGAGCACGTGCTCAGGTGCGCCGCCGTAGGTCAAACGGAGAAAACTGCCCGGCGGTTCAGCGGCGAACCACGGCCGTCCCGGAAACACCACGACGTCCCTCGCTGCCGCGGCCGTCGTCAGCTCCAGGTCGTCGACGCCGTCCGGCAACGTCGCCCACAGGTGCAGGCCACCGGACGACCGCGCGATCTCGAACTCCGGCAGGTGCTCGTGAAGCGTGCGCGCCAGAGAGTCACGCCTGGCCCTCAAGGACTGCTGGAGCGTGCGCAGGTGCCGGCGCCAGACCGGGGACGTCACGAAGTCGATCGCCGCCTCCTGCAACGGCCCCGCCACGTACAGGTCCTGCCGCGACCTGGTGTTCTTCAGACGGGTACCGGCCGGTCCGCGCGCCCCGATCACGGCGACGCGCAGCCCCGGAGCGGCGACCTTCGTCAGCGAGCGGACGTAGACGACGTGACCGTCGCTGTCCTGCGAGGCCAGCGTCGGCGGTGCGGTGCCGTCGATCGTGAAGCCGCGTGCCCAGTCGTCCTCGACGAGGAACGCGCCCATGCCGCGGATGATCCGCATGACCTCGGACCGTCGCTCGTCGGACAACACGGCACCGTGCGGGTTCGCGTGCAACGGCTGGCAGTAGAAGACCTTCGCGCCGGTCCGTTCGAACGCGGCCTGGAGCAGGTCCGGCCGCACGCCGTCCTGATCCGCCGGCACCGGAACGACCTTGAGCCCCGCGTCGCGTGCGGCCGCGATCGCCCCCAGGTAGGTGGGCGACTCGACGAGCACGGCGTCACCGCGGTCACCGAGCCCGCGGAACACCGTCGCGAGCGCTTCCTGCGCGCCCGCGCACACCGTCATGTCGCCCGCCCGGAGCTCGCCGCCCGCCTCCTTCGCGAACCACGCGCGCAGCTCTTCCTTGCCCTCGACCGGAACGCGGCCCCACGACGCGGGCCGCCGTGCCGCCCGGCTCAGCGCGGCTCCGAGTGCGTCCGTGGGCTGCAGATCGGGGTCGAGGTAGCCGCTGGACAGCGGGATGGCCTCGGGTTTCGGCACCGCGACGAGGTTCGCCACGAGTTCCTCGCCCGGCCTGCCCTCGCCGAGCGCGACGGCCTGCCACGACAGGTCCTGGCTGGTGGCAGGCGTGTGCGGGGCGACGTAACTGCCGCGCCCCGGCCGCACCTCGACGAGTCCTTCGGCCGCCACGCGCTGGATCGCCTGCTGCACCGTCGCGGGTGAGGCCCTGTGCCGCGCCATCAGGTCGCGCACCGAGGGCATGCGTTCACCCGCGCGTCCGGCGAGTGCGGTGGCTCTCAGGTCCTCGATAACGCGGACGGCTGCGTTATCATCATTCATGAGAGCCAAGAGTAACGTTATCGCGCCAGCGGGGGTAACACTCGGCGCACTGGGCGTGCTGGGTTTCAGCTTCTCCCTCCCGGCAACCCGCTTGGCAGTAGCGGGTCTCGACCCGTGGTTCGTCGCGTTCGGCCGCGCGGCCGTCGCCGGTGCCCTGGCGATCGCCTACCTTGCGTTATCGCGCGCACCGCGGCCGTCGGTAACGCAGGTGCGCCGCCTGGTCGTCGTCGCCGTGGGCATCGTGATCGGCTTCCCGCTCTTCACGTCCTTGGCTCTCACCACCCAGACCTCGGCCCACGGCGCCGTCGTGATCGCCGTGCTGCCCATGTCCACGGCGATCTGGGCTGTCGTCCGCGCCTCCGAACGCCCGCCCCTCGCGTTCTGGCTCTCCAGCGGCGCCGGCCTGCTGGCGGTGCTGGCCTTCGTCGCCACCGGCGGCGGCTTCTCCGGTTCGCTGAGCACCGCGGACGTCTACCTGCTGATCGCGGTGGTGTTGTGCGGCCTGGGATACGCCGAGGGCGGCGCGCTCTCCCGCGAACTGGGCGGTGCGCGAACGGTCTGCTGGGCCCTGGTCGTCTCGCTACCGGTGACCATCCCGGTTTCGTTCTACACAGCGGACTTCTCGCGCGCCACGCCCGTGGTCTGGCTGAGTTTCGCTTACGTGGCCCTGATCTCGATGTTCCTGGGCTTCTTCGCCTGGTACGCGGGCCTGGCCGCGGGCGGCGTCGCCAAGATCGGCCAGATCCAGCTGGCGCAACCGGTGCTGACCCTCATGTGGTCGGCCGTGGTGCTGGGCGAGCCGGTCGGCTGGCCCGCCCTCGCCACAGCAGCGGTCGTGGTCGTGTGTGTGGTGCTGACCCAACGCAGCCGCGTCACACCGACGACGGTCGCCGTGGGTCAACCAGTTCGTTGATGCCGGCGAGCAGGCTGATCCTGCCGTCGACGGCACCAGGCCGCGCCGAGCTCGCCGAAAATTGTCAGACCCTCCTGCCATCCTCGAACCATGCCGATCGAAGTGGCGAGCAAGCGCCGCAAGGTGACCCGCCCGGACGTGGTGGTCGTCGACGTGACCTCCCGCGGCCCGGACCCGTGGGTGCGCTTCAGTCCGTTCTACCCGCACGGCGACATCCCGGTCCCGATGTCGCCTGGTGTCACGAGCGCATCCGTCGAGGGTGTCTGGCAGGCGTTGAAGGTCTTCGAGAACTTCGACGTCGACCCGTCGAAGCTCGCGGTGACCTCCATGAAGGGTTTGAAACGCACGGTCCGCCGCTTCGGTCAGGTCCGCGGCCACCGCGCGGGCCTGACCGGCGACCGCCTCCTCGACTACCGCACGGCCCGCCACGAGATCTACCTGCCGACCTACCGCTGGGTCCTGGAGAACCGGCTGCGGGACGAGGTCGAGCGGCTGCACGAGTTAGTCGGGTCGGCGGACGTCGTTCTGCTCGACTACACGACCAACGGCGACCCCGACGACCTCAAGACCCCGTTGTCGCACGCGGCCCTGATCGCTGACCACGTGCGGAGGTTCGCGCCGGCGGTCTGACGGGAGATCGTCACGCCGGGCGGAATGCCCCGATTTATACTTCTGCCCTTCGGCTTTGGGGGTCGGCAGTGGCTACATCGAACAAGCAGCTCTTCAAGATCGTGGACGCGCTCGCCGAGGTGCAGCGCTCCTCCGGGCAGCAGTACGAGACGTTCCGGGTGCGGGGCAAGAACTTCGGCTACTACTGGCCGCGCACGCAGACCGTCGGGCTGAAGCAGACGCTGTCCGAGCAGCTGGCGCTGGTCGCGGAACGGCCGGACGTGTTCGAGGTGCAGTTCACGGCCGGCGGCTTCGGCTGGGTCGTCGTGTACCTGGAGGGCGTCGAGGCCGACGAGCTCGCGGAGCTGGTGTTCGAGGCGTGGCGGTTGTCGGCACCGGAGGAGCTCGTCGCCCAGGTACCGGACCTCGCGCGATGACCAGGGTCAAGTTCGAACTGCCCGCGGACGACCTCGGCCGCGCATCAGCGTTCTACCGCGACGTCTTCGGCTGGTCGACGCAGCAGCTGCCGTTCGACTACGTGCTCGTGGACACCGACGGCGAACCCGTTGATCCCCAGGACAGCGACGGCGGGATCTCGCCGCGCACCGAGTTCGTGCAGGGGCCGGTGCTGATCATCGACGTGCCGAGCATCGACGACGTGGCACAGAAGGTCGCGGACGCGGGTGGTGCACTCCTCAACGCCAAGGAACGCGTGGGGGACTTCGGGTACTCGCAGTACGTCAAGGACAGCGAGGGCACCGTGCTCTGCCTGTGGGAGTCGATTCAGGACTGACGGCGCAGTGTGGGCGATGTACCGGCGGACCTTCTACCGTGCGGACAGTTGCTCTTAGAAACCACTTAGCGGGCCGTGGAAGCCTCGTCGGCAGGCAGAGACAGACGCCTGACCGAAGGGGGAAATGTGATGATTCGCAAGGTTTTCGCGGTGGCGGGGGCCACCGCGGCGGCCGCGGCGCTGCTGATGTCGCCGCAGGCACAGGCACGAGAGGTGTTCACCTACACGAAGTCCGATGTGGGCGCGCAGCACTTCGACCACTGTCCGGCCAACCGCAGCTGCATCTTCGCCGGGCTCAACGGCGGCCACGGTTACGGCTCGTTCGCGAGCGGTGACGGTGACCTCGCCGACTCGTCCGGCCCGACCGGGCTGAACAACACGATGGAGAGCTTCTCCAACCGTCGTGGCGAGCTGTGGTGCTACTACGACGCCGGCGGCTTCAACAACCTGATCTTCCGCGTCGCCGCCGGTGCGCAGGGCAACCTGCTGGCGGAGCACCGCAACCGCGTGACATCGCTGAGGATCTGCCCTTAGGAGTTACCCCGCAGGATCCTGGTGTGCAACGCACGCAGGCCTGCTGACGGTTCGACGCCGAGCTCGCGGACCATCGTCGTGCGGTAGACGCTGTACGCACGCGATGCCTCCGCGAGCCGGCCCGTGTGCGCGAGCGCGGTCATCAGCTGGGCGCGGAACCGTTCGCGCAGCGGGTGTTCCGCGACGAGCTCCACCAGCTCGCCGACCAGATCGGCGCCGCGGCCGAGCTGCAGATCGGCCGCGATCCGCTCCTCGAGCGCCAGCACGTGGGTTTCGTCCAGCCCGCGTCCGAGATGTCCGCGCAGCTCCGCGAGAACGGGGCCGCGCCAGCGGGCAAGCGCCCTGCGCAACCTCGCCGCGCCCGCCGCGACAGCGCCCTCGGCGAGCATCTCGCGCGCACACTCCACGTCGTTGCGGAACAGATGGCTTTCGAGCTCGTCCGGACGCGCCAGCAGCCGGTAGCCGCGCGGGCGGGTGGTCGTGATCCGGTCGCGGCCGAGCAGGCGCCGCAACGCCGAGATGATGCCGTGGACCTGCGTCTTCGCCGACGCGGGCGGCGAACTGCCCCACAGCTCCTCGGCGATGCCGTCGATCGTCACGACGTCGTTGGCGTGGGCGGCCAGCATCGCCAGCACCACGCGCGTTTGCGGTGGTCCGAGCGGGACTTCTTCCCCTCGGAATTCCACCCGGACAGGCCCCAGTGTTCTGAACAGCCACATTCCGCGTTCCCCCGAAGCAGATCGTGTCTGAGACCCAGGGTGACACGGCAACGGGGAGTACCGCAGGCGAATCAGCGGAAGAGAATGCGGGTGATCTCCGTGTCCGTGACGCGACCGTCGTCGTAGTCGCCCTCGCCCTTGAGGTTGTTCATGATCGCGACCGTGTACCGCTCGTCCGTCCCGACGAACCCGACCGAGTTCATCACCCAGCCGCCGTCCTCCTCGGACCAGCCGTTCTTCGCGCCGGAGTCCGGTCCCCAGACGCCCCACTGCTGCTCGGGGCCGACCTGGCGCATCTGGCCGACGATGTAGGCGCGATCTTCGGCGGGCACGGTGTCGAGGACGTAGTTGATCAGCCGGTCGAGGTCGTTGGTCGTGCACTTCTCAAAGCCCCAGTAGGGGAAACTGGCCGAATATCCCTTTTGTGCGACCAAATCGGTCATCCCGTACTTGGGGAACGCCGCGTTGAACGTCGCGCCGCCGTACCGCTTCCACAGTGTGTCCGCCGCGTCGTCGTCGGAACTGTGCAGCATCGCGGTCATCAGCCTGCGGTCGTCGGCGGTCAGCTTGATCTTGCCGGACCTGTTGCGCTCCAGCAGGTTCACCACCATCGCGAGCTTGATCGTCGACGCCGTCCACGTCATGTCACCTGCGTGGTCGTTGCGCCAGGTGACCCCGGTCTTGCGGTCCCGCAGCACGATCCCGACGCTGCCCGGCCTGGTCTCGGCGTAGTTCTTCGCGTCCACGATCCGCTTCTGGAACGCGCACTCGAAACCGCTGTCGGGCAGCGCGCAGACCTCGGGCGTGGCGACCGCGGCAGCGGGGGTCGGCGAGGACGACTGCGACGACGACGAAGGCTGCGTGCGTGCGAGGGCGGGTGGCTCTGCCGTCACAGCGTGGCCGCACGCCGTGAGGGCAAGCGCGCACGCAACAAGGATCGGACGGAGCATGCGTCGCACGCTAATGGGTCCGATCGGAGGCAGTCGACCGCCAGACGGACGCGCCGATCTAGTCTCGGAAAAGTCAAAGATGTTTGACACGGTGTCCGGTTCGCTTTACCTTGGTCGTGTCAGGTTTCTTTGACATCGGGAGTGGGACCATGGCGGTCGAGGAGAAGAGAGCGTGGGCCATGGCGATCACCGCGGTGGTCGGTTATGCCGCGTATGTGCTGATCGTCCTGCTTGGCGCGGACGGACGACCGCTCGTTGAGGCGCCGTACGCCGGCGCACTGCTGTGGACGATCGTGTTCGGGATCGTCGTCGGCATCGTGTCCGGGATCTGGTTCGGGATCGCCGCGCGCGACGACGGCATGCAGGTCGACGAACGCGACCGGGAGATCGGCCGGTTCGGTGACCACATCGGCCAGTCGTTCGGTGTGATTGGCGGTGTCTCCGCGATGGCGCTGGCGGTGTTCGAGGCTCCGCACTTCTGGATCGCGAACGTGCTGTACCTGTGCTTCGTGCTGTCCGCCGTGCTCGGCTCGGTGGCCAAGATCTTCGCCTACCGGCGGGGGATGGCATGAAGCCGACGAAGGTCACGAACTCCATCCGTGCGTTGAGGTTCGCGCACGGCGAGATGAAGCAGGCCGATCTCGCGTCGGCGATCGGCATGACGCGGCAGACGTTGATCGCCATCGAGCAGGGGAAGTACTCGCCCTCTCTGGAGGTCGCGTTCAAGATCGCGCGCGTGTTCAAGGTGTCGCTCGAAGAGGTCTTCCAATATCCGGAGGAGGAGTCATGAAGGCTGTCGTGCAACGAAGATACGGATCGGCGGTGCTAGGTGACCTGGACGTGCCTGTGCCTGGGCAGGGCGAGGTTCTGCTGGAGGTGCGGGCGGCGGGCGTCGACATGGGCACGTGGCACCTGCTCGCCGGCAAGCCGTACCTGGTGCGGTTCATCGGTTTCGGGTTCCGCGGACCGAAGTCACCGGTACCGGGCCGCGACGTTTCCGGTGTGGTGACCCAGATCGGTCCCGGCGTGACCGAGTTCTCCGTCGGCGACGAGGTGTTCGGCACCTGCGAGGGGTCGTTCGCCGAGTACGCCGTCTCACCGGTCGCACGTCTGGCGCGCAAGCCGAAGGGCGTCTCGTTCACGGAGGCGGCCGCGGTGCCGATCTCGGGCGGGACCGCGCTGCAGGGACTGCGCGGAGTGCAACCGGGACAACGGGTTCTGGTGCTCGGCGCCGGCGGTGGTGTCGGGTCCTACGGGGTGCAGATCGCCAAAGCCCTTGGCGCGCATGTGACCGGCGTGTGCAGCACGCGAAAGCTGGATCTGGTGCGGTCGTTGGGCGCGGACGAAGTCGTCGACTACACGGTGGCGGACTTCACCGGTACGTACGACCTCATCCTCGACTGCGGCGGCAACAGGTCGTTGTCCCGGCTGCGCGAGGCGTCGACTCCGCGTGGGTCGGTGGTGCTGGTCGGTGCCGAGACCGGGGGAGCGATCACAGGTGGGTTCGAGCGGGCGTTGCTCGCGGCCGCGTTGAATCCGTTCGTGTCGCAGAAGCTTTCGCTGCTCATGTCGGAGGAACGCGGTGACGTGTTCGACGAGCTGCGGGTCATGATCGAAGCCGGGTCTGTGCGGGCGGCGGTCGAACGTGAGTTTCCGCTGTCGGAGGCGCTTGACGCGGTTGAGCACGTCTATTCGCGGCGGTCGGTCGGCAAGGTCGTCGTGACGATCTGACCGGCGATGATCACGGTGGTCACGTTGTGCAGGGCCGTGATGTCGCGCATCGGATCTCCTCGCACGGCGATGATGTCCGCGTCCCAGCCCGGTTTGAGCATGCCCTTGGTGAGGCCGAGGGATCTGGCCGCCTGGCTGGTGGCCGCTGCCAGGGCACCGGCGTTGGGCACGCCGCCCTTCACGAGGTCGGCTACCCCGTAGGCGATGATCCCGTGGCCCTTGCCGTTGGAGATTCCGCCGTCGGTGCCGGCGACTGTTCTCACGCCGTGGTCGTACATCTGGCCGGCCATGCTCACCTTGCCGGCGTAGCTCATGCCGATCTTCTCCCAGGCCTCCCTGATGAAGGGCGGTGGTTCCTGCGTGACGCCCAGCGTGTGGCAGACGGTGATCTCCGCTTCTGCCAAGGCGTCCAGGAGGTCTGGGGGGACTCGCATGCCGTGATCGGTGAGGCAGGAGAGGTGTTCCAGGCCGTCCACGCCGGCGGCTACGGCTCGTTGGGCTGAGGACAGGCTGTGGGTGTGGGCGGTCACCGGTAGGCCGTGTTTGTGGGCTTCCTCGACGACTGCGCGGAGTTCCTGTTCGGTGAACTGGCAGTCGGAGACGTTGGTGCCCGGGGTTGCGAAGCCGCCGCTGGCCATCACCTTGATGACGTCCACGTTGCGTTCGGCTCGTTCGCGGACGGAGTTGCGGAGGGCGTTCTCGCCGGTTGCTTCGCCGCCCATGGACCAGCAGTGGCCGGATTTGCTGGTTATCGGGGGGCCTGAGGCTTGGATGTGCTGGGTGTGGTTGCCGCGTTGGTTCACCACGGACCATTGGTGGTCGCCCAGGTCTCTCACCGTGGTCACGCCTGCGTGCAGGTGGCGGGTGAGGCTGTCTTTGATGACAGTGTCCAGGTGGTCTGGGGTGAAGCCGGGGAGGCGGTCCAGGGCCCCGTTCTCGCTGTCCGCGCAGAGGTGGACGTGGGTGTCGATCAGTCCTGGTAGGACGGTGGAGGTTGGGCCCAGGTCGATCAGTTCGGCGTTCGGGATTTCGGGGTGGCCCTGTTCGATCGCTTTTATGGTGCCGTTTTCGGTTACGACCGTGAGGGGGCCGGCGAGGGTGTGCTCGCCGTTGAAGGCACGACCTGCTCGGAGCGCCAGCATGTCGGACAGTTTGAGCTTCGGGTGGTGGGAAAGCAATGGGAGTTCGGGCTGGTTGCGCAGGGTTTCGCGGCTGTTGCGGGTGGTCACCTTTCCTGGGGGCTCCGCCCCAGACCCCGCCAATCTGATCTGGGGAGTCCTCCGCCGTGCGTGGGTTGATGGCACGCCAGTTGCGTTGGGCGGAGGCGCGTTGCGCAGGTGGTGCGGTCCGGGCGGGTCCCCGTCACAAGTCGGGCCAGAGCGCGCCACAACCAGGGAGAGCTGAAGCACGACTCGTGACGGGGACCCGCCCGGAGCGCTGTTTCAAGCGAAGAGCGCCTCGGCTTCACCATTGGGACTGCTCGCCTGCGGCTTCGCTTGGGGCCTTGCCTGCGGCTTCGGCGTGGGTTATCTGGCGTGCGGGAGGGTGAAGTTGTCCACCTGGGGGAGGTCGTGGCCCAGGCGGTCGCGTTTCGCGGTGAGGTACGCGATGTTGTGGGCGTTCGGGGTCATCAGAGAGGGGACTCTGGCGGTGACCGGGATGCCGTGGTTTTCCAGCGCCGCGATCTTGTCCGGGTTGTTGGACATGAGGCGTACGGATTGGACGCGGAGGTGGCGCAGTACGCGGGCGGCTGGGGCGTAGTCGCGGACGTCTACCGGGAGGCCCAGGGAGGTCGCGCTGTCCAGGGTGTCCAGGCCTTGGTCCTGGAGGACGTGGGTGCGGATCTTTGCCACCAAACCGATTCCTCGGCCTTCGTGGCCTCGCAGGTAGACGAGGATGCCGCTGCCTTCGCGGACGATCGTGTTGAGGGCGGCGTCCAGTTGTTCGCCGCACTCGCAGCGCATGGCGGCGAAGATGTCGCCGGTCATGCACTCCGAGTGGATGCGGACGAGGACGTTCTCGCGCAGTTTTGTCTTGCCGTAGACGAGGGCCATGTGTTCGTGGCCGTCCGCGCGGAACGCGACTGCGCGGAAGGTGCCACGGCGGGTCACCAGGTCGGACTCCGCTATGTCTTCGTCGTTGAAGGCCTGTTCGAACATCTCGGGTCCCCTCGTCACCAGGCTCCGTCCGAACGTTCAACTACGCTCGGAGCGAGATCGCACCGTAACCCGACCGCACAGCGGAGGTCACCCTGTTCAGCATCACCGTCCGCGATCACGTGATGATCGCCCACAGTTTCCGCGGCGAGGTCTTCGGTCCGGCACAACGTCTCCATGGAGCAACGTTCCTGGTGGACGCAACGTTCAAACGTGCTGAGCTCGATTCGGACAACATCGTTGTCGACATCGGACTCGCGACGCAGGAACTGGGCAAGGTTCTGGCCGCGTTCAACTATCGCAACCTGGACGAAGAACCGCAGTTCGCGGGCATCAACACGTCCACGGAGTGGCTCGCGAAGTACATCGCGGACCAGCTCGCGGAGAAGGTTCTCGAGGGTGCTCTTGGTGAGGGTGCTCACGGCATCGATGCGATCGCCGTCACACTCCACGAGTCCCATGTGGCGTGGGCCGGCTACGAACGTGCACTTCGTACTGCCGGCTGACGTCGACGATCCGGGCAGTCCCAGCGGCGGCAACGTCTACGACGTCAGGGTTGGTGCGAACCTCAGGCGTGTGACCGTCGCTGGTGACTGGCCGCGTCCGCGTGACGCCGGTGCGTTGGAGCAAGCGCTTGCGGGCATCCCGGACGGGGACGTGGTGCTGATCGACGGCCTGGTCGGGTGCGGTGTGCCTGAGGTGGTCGTGCCGCATGCCGGGAGGTTGCGGATCGCCGTGCTGGTGCACCTGCCGCTGGCGGACGAGACCGGGCTCGATGCTGGGGTGGCCGCGCTGCTCGAGGCGAAGGAAGGGCAGGTCCTGCGGGCCGTTGGCGCGGTCATCGCGACCAGTCCTACGGCGGCGGAGAACATCAGGGTCAGGCATGGGCTGGACCGCGTCCACGTGGTGGTGCCGGGTACCGATCCGGCGCCGGTCGCGGTGGGGACGGACGGGGTCAGCCGGTTGTTGTGCGTTGCCTCGATCACACCGCGCAAGGGGCATGACCTGCTGGTCAGGGCGTTGCGGAAGATCGATCACGACTGGCGGCTCGAGTGCGTCGGGCCGCGGCGGCCGTTCGTCGGGACGTTGCCGGAAGATGATCGTGTCAGCTTTCCGGGGGCGCTCGCCGGCGAGGCGTTGACCAGCGCGTATGGCCGGGCTGACCTGTTCGTGCTCGCCTCCCGGAACGAGACGTACGGGATGGTGGTCACCGAGGCGCTCGCGCGGGGTTTGCCGGTCATCGCCAGTGCTGTGCCGGACGCCCTTGGAGACGGTGGCCTGCTGCTGCCGCCGGGGGACGAAAATGCACTGGAAGCTGCACTGACGCGCTGGTTCCAAGATCAGGAATTTCGGGCAGAGCTGCGGGCCAAGGCGCTCGCGCGGCGGGCTGTTCTGTCCACTTGGGACGAATCCACAGAGGACCTGCGGAGGGTGCTGGCTAGTCTGCGGCCATGACCTTCGCCCCGGAATGGCTGACACTGCGGGAGAATGCGGACGCCGAGGCTCGCTCTGGCGAGCTCGTGGAAGTGGTCCGCGCAACTCTGGTGAACCGAAACCCCCTGACGATCCGTGACCTGGGGTGTGGCACAGGATCGATGGGACGATGGCTCGCCGGGAGGCTCGGCGGCGTACAGCACTGGGTGCTGCACGACCGCGACCCCCGGCTGCTCGGGCTGGCGGAGGCCAGCATGAGCGAGCTGAAGGACGTCACCGTCGAGACGCGTGAGGGTGACCTCACGTCCCTGAAGGCCGCTGACCTCGCGGGCGCTGACCTGGTCACCTGCTCCGCTTTGCTCGACTTGCTCACTACTGACGAGATGAACGCTCTGGCGGTTGCATGCGTAGAAGCACATGTGCCCGCACTGTTCACGCTCTCGGTGGCAGGCCGGATCGAACTCGAACCGGCCGAGCCGCTCGACGCCGTCTTCCAGGACGCGTTCAACGCTCACCAGCGCCGCGTCGTGGACGGGCGCAGGCTCCTCGGGCCGGACGCTCCGGCTGCCGCTGAAAAGGCATTCGTGGCAGCGGGCGCTTCGGTTCGCACGGAATCCAGCCCGTGGCGGCTGGACGCCGGAGCGCTGACGCGTGAGTGGCTCAAGGGCTGGGTTGGCGCGGCGGTCGAGCAGGAACCCGCACTCGCCGGGGAAGCATCGGAGTACCTGCGCCGCAGGTCAGAGGCTTCCGCGGTGGTCCACCACGTCGACCTGCTAGCGATACCGAGGGCTGTGTGATGAAGCGTTTGTGGCCGTGGCTTCGCCTGCTGATGGCGGTGGCGATCCTCGTGGGTCTGGGCTTGCGCCTGGGCACCGGGGCGTTCCTGGACGGACTGCGCGCGATCGACGCGTTCTCCGTCGCCGCCGCGCTGGCGATCGGGTTCGCGACGACGTTGCTCAGCGCTGGTCGCTGGGTGCTCGTCGCGCGCCGCCTCGGCCTGTCGCTGACCATGCGCAGCGCGGTCAGCGACTACTACCGGGCGTTGCTCGTCAACGCCGTGCTGCCTGCGGGCGTGCTCGGCGACGTGCATCGTGCGGTCAACCACGGCCGTGAGTCGGGCGATGTCGGACGGGGCGTGCGCGCCGTGTTCTTCGAGCGCTTCGCCGGTCAGATGGTGCTCATCGGGATCGGGCTCGCGGTGCTGCTCGTGCACCCCGCGCCTGGTCTCGATCTCGAACTGAGCAACACCACCGTCGGGCTCGTTCTCGCTGGTCTGGTCGTTGCCGCGGTCGTCGGCTGGCAGCTCAAGCCGGTGCGGAGGGTGCTGGTCAACACGCTGGCGGACGGCATCCGGCTGCTGTCGCTGAAGACCTGGCCCGCTGTTCTCGGGCTGTCGGCCGCCACGGTCGCCGGGTACGTGGCGATGTTCGTGGTCGCCGCCCGCGCCGCCGGGTCGGACGCCACGATCACGCAGCTCGCACCGGTCGTGGTGCTGGCGCTGCTGATCATGGCGATCCCGGTCAACATCGGCGGGTTCGGGCCGCGTGAGGCGTTCCTCGCGGTGGCGTTCGGTGCCGCCGGGCTGGGTGCGCAGCAGGGCTTCACCACCGGCATCGTCTACGGCGTGCTGGCGTTGATCGCGAGCCTGCCGGGCGCGGTCGTGCTGTTCACCTCACGTCGCCGCGCCGCCAGGACCGAACAGGTCGAGGTAGTGGCGGAACGACTCGGTCAGCCCCGCGAGCAGGAGCTCGCCCTTGCGCGCTGACGCCAGGGACGGACGCCCGATGACGCCGGACTCCGTGTACGGCGCCAGACCCAGGGTGAGCATGTGCCGCCGGTCCTCCGCCAGGTGGTCGGAAGTCTCGTAGCCGGGCCGGATGAGATCGGGGTGGGCGTGCAGCAGGATCGAGGTCTCCAGTTCACCCGCGTGCATGTCGCTGTACGCCGAGGTCTCGATGCCGGCTTTCTCCCGCGCGAACGCCCAGTCGTCGCGGCCGGGAAACAGGGCCAGGCCTGTGGATTCCTGCACGATGTTCGACAGCACGTAGTTGCCGCCGTGGCCGTTGACCAGGACCAGGCCGGTGACCCCGTTGCGCCGCAAGGAGTCCGCGATGTCCGTGACCACTGAGATCAGCGTGCGCGCGGAGATGCTGACGGTGCCCGGCCAGTCGGCGTGTTCCTGCGAGCACGAGAACTGGATCGGTGGCAGCAGCCGGACCTGGTGCGCCTTCGAGATCTCCGACGCGATGGTCCACGCGATCACCGAGTCCGTGGCGAGCGGCAGGTGCGGGCCGTGCTGCTCGGTGCTGCCGACCGGGAGCACGGCCACGCGCTGGTCGCGGACGTCGACCGTGGTGTCACTCGGAAACATGGCTGGAACCATTCTCGGGACCGTAGTCAATCCGGTGGCACAACGCCGGAATCTCGCCGTCGGCCAGCTTCGGCATGACGCCGGGCAGTTCTTCGAACGCGCTGGAGCCGGTGATCAGTGCGTCGAACCGGTCGTCCGCGAGGAGATCGAGAGCGAGCGCCATGCGTTCGGCGTAGGTGCGGTCCGGGCGGCCGACCACGCCGACCTGGCTGCTGCGGATCGTCAGCCGGCGCGAGTGGAAGAACTCGCCCAGCGGTACGGCGATCTTCCTGTCCCCGTACCAGCTCAGCTCGACGACCCTGCCCTCCGGCGCGAGCAGGTTGAGCGCCGTGGTGAGGCCCGGTTCGGTCGCGCTGGCGTGGAACACGAGATCGCAGCCGTCGAGAGCGTTGTCCGGCAAGGCGAATCCGATGCCGAGCCGGTCGGCGACGGCCCGACGGCCGGGATCGGCGTCCACGAGCTCGACGCGCGCGCCGGGGAACGTCGCCAGCACCGCCGCGATGCTCGACCCGACCATGCCGCCGCCGACCACCGCGATCCGGTCGCCGATCAACGGATGCGCGTCCCACACGGCGTTCACGGCCGTCTCGACGGTGCCCGCGAGCACCGCGCGAGCAGCGGGAACGGCGTCCGGCACGACCGTGACCGAGGTTTCCGGGACCACGTAACGAGTCTGATGTGGATAGAGGCAGAACACCGTGCGCCCGAGCAGTTGTTCGGGTCCGTGTTCAACCACGCCCACGTTGAGGTACCCGTATTTGACCGGCCACGGGAACTCCCCCTCCTGGAAAGGAGCCCTCATCGCCGCGTACTGGTTCTCCGGCACGCCACCGCGGAAGACGAGGGTCTCCGTGCCGCGGCTGACCCCGGAGAACAGCGTGCGCACCTCGACCTCACCCGGACCGGGTTCGGCCAGGGTGACCTGCCGAACCTCCCCTTTTCCGGATTCATTGAGCCAAAAGGCACTCGCCGTACGTGTCACTCACAACACCTCCGCCGCACGAAGTCCACTAGGGGCACCTGATGATCACACTTCAGCACACCAGGACGGCACCCGTCCTGCGGGAGCCTGCCATCTGGGCGGGGCTTCAGTTCCTCGCGCTGGGCGTGGTCGGTGTCACCACCGGTCTCGGGCCGCTGGGCTGGGCCGCCGGTCTGGCTTACGGGTTCGCCACGTGGGCGTTCCTCGGCTACGGCATGCAGCGTCACCGCACCAGGTCGCTCGGGCCCGCTGACCGCGTCACGCTGGCCCGTGGCCTGATGGTCGGCGCGGTGACCGCGCTGGTCGCCGATCGTGCAGGTCAGGACGTGCCGGTGGCGCTGGTCGTGACGCTCGCCGCGGTCGCGTTGTCACTCGACTGGGTGGACGGCCAGGTCGCGCGCCGCACCGGAACCTCGACCGCGTTGGGTGCGCGGTTCGACATGGAGGTCGACGCCTTCCTGATCCTGGTGCTCAGCGCGTACGTGGCCGTGCACATGGGTCCGTGGGTGCTCGCGATCGGCCTCATGCGGTATGCGTTCGTGGCCGCGTCGTGGCGTTTCCGCTGGATGAACGCACCGCTGCCGGCCAGCTACGCGCGCAAGGTCGTGGCCGCGGTGCAGGGCATCTTCCTGGTCGTGGCGGCGTCGGGCCTGCTCCCGTTCGCGACTGTGCTCGTCGGTCTCGCACTGGCCTCGCTGGTGTGGTCGTTCGGCCGCGATGTGCTCTGGCTGTGGCGTGAGGCCAGTGTTTCGGTGGGAGGATCCCGGCATGTCTGAGCAGACCACCTCCACCGCGGCCAAGATCGGCAACATCGTCGTCTGGATCCTGCAGATCCTGCTCGCCGTGACGTTCGTGAAGAACGGCTGGGCGTTGTTCGGCGACGACTTCGTCAAGAAGTTCGACGACATCGGCTTCGGTCAGTGGTTCCGCTACCTCACCGGCGTGCTGGAGATCGGTACCGCGATCGGCCTGCTCATCCCGCGCGTCTGCGGCATCGCGGCGCTGGGCCTGGCCGGCATCATGGGTGGTGCCGCGCTCACCGAGTTCTTCCTGGTGACCAACGGCGGCCTCGACGACGCGGCGATGCCGTTGTTCTTCATGGTGTGGGCGCTGGTGATCGCGATCTACCGCCGTGAGCAGATCCTCGGTCTGCTCACGCTGGTGAAGCGCTGATTTTCGGGAAGTAGCGCAGCACGGCGACGTCCCCGACTTTCGTGACGTCCTCCAGGTGGAATCGGCGTGCCGGTCCACCGGGGAATTCGGCGGGATTCACGAAACGCGGGGCCGTCGCCTGTCCGATCAGCATCGGTGCGACCGCAACTCTGATCTCGTCGGCGAGTCCCGCTTCGAGGAACGCCGTGTGAATGCTCGTGCCGCCTTCGACCATGAGCTTTCTCACGCCGCGAGCGCCGAGATCATCGAGAATCTCTGAGAATTCGCTGAAGGTTTTGGTCTCGGCGAGGTGATCGACGGTCGTCGCAGGGCTCTTGGTGTAGACCAGCCTGGTGCCGCCGCAGTGCCAAAACCGCAGCTCAGGGTCCAGTTGGCCACTCCTGGTGACGGTGACCCGCAGCGGGAACTCCGGTTTGCCCTCCGCTATTCTCCGCGCACGCCTCTCGTCGCTGTAGACGAGCAGGCGCGCGTTGTCGCGGCGCAGTGTCTCGGCCCCGGCGAGAATCGCGTCCGACTCCGCGCGCATCCGATCGACGTGATCGAAGTCCTCGGCGTTGGAAAGCGGAAACCTCTCGGTGCCGCGATCGTCGATGTGGCCGTCGAGGCTGACGGCGACGCTCAGCAGAACGTGCGGGCGGGTCACGGACCCGATGGTAGTGCAGTTGAACCGGATGCGGGTCGCCGTGCGTTTCTCTCATAGGTCAGGAAAGGGGATTCTCGGTGAGGATGTTGCTGCGTCGGACGGCCACTGCGCTGGCAGGGCTGTTCGTGTTGTTCGTGCTCATCGCACCGAGCGACCTGGAGAAGTTCACACCGGAGGCGTTCCTGCGGGTGCCGCTCGAAGGCCTCGTCGGCGTCATGGTGCTGGTGCTGCTGCCGGACCGGTTCCGCAAGCCCGCCGCGATCGTCGGCGGCATCGCGCTCGGGTTGTTCACGATCGTGAAGATCATGGACATCGGCTTCGACATGGTGCTGTACCGGCCGTTCGACCTGGTCCTGGACTGGCCGCTGCTGGTGCCCGCGATCGACTTCCTGGACGTGACGTTCGGTCGCTACGCCTCGGTCCTGGCCGTGGTGGCCGCGGTGGCGCTCGTCGGCGGGATCGTGTTCCTCGCCGCGGTTTCGGTGTTGCGGCTCAGTTCTGTCGCCGTCGGCAGGCGTCCGGTCGCGATCCGCGCGGTCGCACTGGTGGCCGTGGCCTGCGTTTCGCTTGCGGTGCCCGGGATTCCGGTCTACTCGGACGCGGCGGCGACGTCGTTGGTCGATCACGCGCGGCGCGTTCAGGTCGGGCTGAAGGACCAGGAGGTGTTCGCGGAGGAGGCTTCGGTCGACGCGTTCCGCGGCCACCCCGGGCTGCTGTCCTCGTTGCAGGGCAAGGACGTCGTCTTCACGTTCGTGGAGAGCTACGGCAAGTCCGCGCTCGACCTGCCGGACGTCGCCGCGAAGCTCGCTGACGGCAACTCACGGCTGAAGGGGGCCGGGTACACGGCGAAGTCCGCTTACCTGACCTCGCCGACCGCCGGTGGTGGTAGCTGGATGGCGCAGGCGACGCTGCTGTCCGGGTTGTGGATCGACAACCAGCAGCGCTACCGCAACCTCGTGGCGAGCGACCGGCTGACGCTGCCGCGGGCGTTCCGCGAGGCGTCGTGGCGCTCGGTCGGTGTCGTCCCCGGCATCACGCAGGCGTGGCCGGAAGGCGACTTCTTCCACTACGACAAGATCTACGCCGCCCAGGACCTCGGCTACGCCGGCCCGCGGTTCGGCTACGCGACGACGCCGGACCAGTTCACGTTGGAGTCGTTCCAGCGCAACGAGCGCGCCAAGAAGCAGGGCCCGGTGATGGCGGCGATCCCGATGGTGTCCTCGCATGCGCCGTGGTCGCCGACGCCGGACACCGTGGACTGGGACGAGCTGGGCGACGGTTCGATCTACGCGACCATGCCCGCCTCGAACGACCCGCCCGAGTCGATCTTCGGCCGCGACCCGGCGGCCGTGCGCGGCGACTACGCGCACTCCGTCTCGTACTCGCTGGAGTCGGTGATCTCCTACGTCGAGCGGTACGGCGACGAGAACCTGGTGTTCGTGTTCCTGGGGGACCACCAGCCGGCGCAGATGGTGACCGGTGAAGGGGCGTCGCGGGACGTGCCGATCACCATCGTCGCCAAGGATCCCGCTGTGCTCCAGCGCGTCGAGGCCTGGAAGTGGGACGACGGGATCAAGCCGGGAGGGTCGGCCCCGGTGTCGCGGATGAGCGACTTCCGGGACCAGTTCCTCTCGACCTTCTCCCCGCCGAGGCCTTAGCCCATCGTCTTCTGGCCGTCGATCGTCTCGCGGATGATGTCCGCGTGGCCCGCGTGCTGTGAGGTCTCGGCAACGATGTGCATCAGCACCCGCCGCGCCGTGTACGTCTTGCCCTTGGGGAACCACGGCGCTTCCGGCAGCTCGTGCGCCAGGTCCAGGTCCACCGTCTCGACCAGCTTGTCGGTGTAGGCGGCGACCTCCTGGTAACGCGCGAGGACGCTCTCCAGGGTGTCACCGGGCTGCATGTGGAAGTTCTTCAGGTGGTTCTCGGCCGTGTCGGCGTTCGGCTCCATCGCCGAGGTGCCTTCCTCGATGAACCTGATCCAGTTCCCCTCGACCCGAGTGACGTGCTTGATGAGCCCGCCGATGGACAGGGCGCTGACCGTCGGGGTCGACGCGGCCTGCTCGTCGGTCAGACCCTGCGCGGTGAACGTGAGGAACCAGCGGTGCTGCTGCAAGGTCTCGAGCAGGTCCGCGCGCTCGCCGGTGAGGGTCTCGGTGGTGGTCATCGTCCAGTCCTTCGCTCGTTTGTCCCGACACGAAGGACTGTATGACCACTTGCGGTCAGCCTGTGTCCTAGTTGCTCGGCCGCTCCGGTGAAACTTGAGCGGAACTCAAGCGATCCGGCGCTGACCTGGGATCACGCTCGGTGAATCAGCCGAAAGAGACGCCGGTCAGCCCCAGCACGGCCTGCGCCGTCGCGCGAGGAGCGGTGGCCTTGTCGAAGCCCGACGCGTCGAACGCGATCGCGCCGGCGTCCGGTCCGGTGCGGACCTGCAGCGACTGCAGGTAGGCGCGCGCCCTGACGGCGGGCTTGCCGGTCAGCACCTGGGCCACGAGACCCGTGCTGTTGGCGTTCGACCCGCCCTGCGCGCTGGGGAACCCGCCGTCGGCCTGCTGCTTCGACTTCAGCCACGTGACGGCCTGACCGGTCGGCTTGCCCTGCGTGCGCAGCGCCTGGACCACGATCGCGGTGGCGTCGACGTCACTCACGCACGGCGAGGTCTCGAACGTGACGGGGAAGCCGCCGTCCGGGCACTGGCTGCCGGCGAGGTAGGCGGCGCCCAACGTGTCCTTGCCGAGGGCGATGAGTGCGTAGGACTGGGTGAAGGCGTTGGAGAAGTCACCGAACTGCGAGCGGTCGGAGAACCGGCCGGACGGCGCCTGCAACGCCTTGAGCCCGCTGATCAGGTCGATACCGGCGAACGAGCGCGGGTTCTTGCCCTTCACCCGCGCCGCCACGGCCAGCTTGGCGTGCGCGCCCGCGTAGGACTCGCCGTCGCTGCCCAGGTAGGCGCTGGAGATCTCGGGCTTGGCGAGCCACGTGATGGCGCGGTCCGAGTGGTCGCCGGCGGTGCGCGCCGCCGCGAACGCGAAGATCGCGTCGATGGTCAGGCCCTGGTCCGGGTACTTCACGCCACCGAACTCGGTCTCCAGCCGCTCGCCGTCGGCCATCTGTCCGGCGAGCCAGCCCGCGGCGGCGTCGACGCGATGCGCGGTGCCGGCGGAAGCGGGAACGGCCGTGGCTACGAGAGAGGCGCCGAGCACGGCGGCGATGATCAGTTTCTGCACGTACTCGACCTTCTCATTCCGGCCCGTCCGACCGACACGCTTTGCGAGACTCGTCGCATGCGTCTTGCCCTGTCGCTGCTGCTGGTCCTGGCCGCGTGTGCGCCCGTGCCCGCCGATCCGGTGGCGTTGCTCGACGAGTGGCTGGACGTGGTTCGCCGGCAGGAGTCGGTGCGGTTCACCGTGGAGATCAAGATCGAGGGCAACGATCCGCGGCGCCGCACGTATGCGGGCGTGCAGCACATCAACATGGGCGGCGGTGCCACGACACAGCGAGACGTCACCGCGCACTCCGAGAGCCGTTGGGGCATCACGGACTACCGCGCGCTGATCCTGGGCGACGACACCTATCTTCAGCACAACGAGCTGACGTTGCCGCCCGGCAAGACGTTCGCTCTGCTGGACACCCAGGGCGCGACCTGGACGTGGAGCTACCTGACGAACCTGTCCCTGAACGAGAACGACTACCACCCCGGCAGCGTGTTCGGCGACCTCGACCGCGGCACGCTCCGGCTCGTCGAGCACGCGGACAACCGGTACGTGTTCAGCGCGGGCGGGGTGCCGCACTCCGGCAGCTACGTGAACGGCGACGTGCGGCTGGTCGTCGAGGTGGACGACGAGGGCCGCGTGGTCAGGGCGGAGCGCAGCGGTCCGTCGGTCGACCGGCAGCGGGAGCACCGCGTCGCCGAGTACAGCCAGTGGGGAACCGCTCCGGACGTGCTGCGCCCGACGCGGGAGATCGTCGCGAAACCGGCTGAAGTCAGTGTCCGCGAACGTTAGTGTCGGGCCATGATTGCGGAGGATCTTCAGCGGTACCTGCAACAGTCACGCGACTCCGTGTTGTCCACTTTGGACGGGCTGAGCGAGTACGACGCGCGCCGGCCGTTGGTGCCCAGCGGTACCAACCTGCTCGGCCTGGTGAAGCACCTGACCGGCATCGAGTTCGGTTATCTCGGCGATTCCTCCGGCCGTCCCGCACCGGTGTCGCTGCCGTGGAACGAGGACGGATCGGTCTGGGAGAACGGCGACATGTGGGTCAAGCCCACCGAGACCCGCGAGTACATCGTCGGCCTGTACCGCATGGCCTGGCAGCACTCCGACGAGTCGATCGCCTCGTTGCCGCTGGACGCACCGGCTTCGGTGGGGTGGTGGCCGGAGCACCGGCGCCAGACCACGTTCGGGCACCTTCTCGTGCGCGTCGTGGCGGAGACCGCGCAGCACGCCGGCCACTGCGACGTCGTGCGCGAGCTGATCGACGGACGGTCCGGCGCGGACAACCCCGAGGGTTACTACGACCTGGTCCTGAGCATGGCGAGCGCGCCGATCACCGGCCCCGGCACGAGCAGCAGGAACGCGTAACGCCAGGTCACCACGTCGGCGAGCAGCGGCACGAGCTGGATGCTGACCACCGTCAGCCCGAACCCGACGGCGGTCAGCGCGGTCAGTGCCGTGCCGACGTAGCGCGGGTCGGCCACCTCGCTCAACGACGCCGAGAACACCCCGGAGTCGGCGATCACCGCCGCACCCCACACCGCGCAGAACGCGATCAGCAGCGGCGTGCCCCAGACCAGCGGCGAGAGCAGGCAACAGAGTCCGCTCACCGTCAGCGCCCCCACGGCGGCGGGCGCGCGGCCGAACCTGTCCGCCGCCCAGCCGCCGATGAGACAGCCGACGAACCCGGCCACACCCATCGTCAGGAACACGGTGACGCCGACGGACTCCTGCGAGCTCAGCAGGAACGTCGGCAGCCACGTCCACAGCGCGTACAACTCCCACATGTGCCCGAAGTAGCCGAGGTTCACCAGCCGCGGCTTGCGTTCGCGGTACATCTGCAGGGCGTAGCGCGGGTTGAGCTGCGCGGTCGTGGCCGTGAGAAACGGCCCCGGCCGCACGAAGAACAACGCCGTCAACGCACCCAGGAACGCGATCGCCGCGGCGGCCACGAGCACCTCGCGCCACGGCAGCTGCCCGAACACGTGGGGAAGCGCACTGCCGAGCGTCAACGCCCCGATCAACACCCCGAGCGCCCGGCCGCGGTTCCTGGACTCCGACCATGACGCCATCAACTTCATGCCCACCGGATAAACGCCGGCCAGCGCCACCCCCGTGAGGAACCGCAACGGAATCGCGGCGCCGAGCCCGTCCACGGTGAGCCCGAGCACCAGCGTGAGCACCGCACCCGCCGCCGCGGACATCGCGAGCAGCAGGTGCGGCCGGACGCGGTCGGCCAGGTTGAGCACCGTGGCCCCGACCGCACCCGTGACGAACCCGAGCTGCACCGACGCGGTCAGCCACACCGCCGCGCCCGCGCTGATGCCCCACTCGTCGCGGAGCGAGGGGACGACCGCGGACATCGAGAACCACACGGCCAGGCCGAGGACCTGGACGAGCGCGATGGCCGCGCGCTGGATCAGCACGACGCGCTCGTTAGGTCTGGCGCGCTCGTTGGGCCCGGTGTGCTGGTCCGGCCCGGTGTGCTGGTTGGGCGTGGTGTGCTGGTTGGGTGCGGCGCGCTGGTTGGACCCGGTGTGCTGGTTGGGCCCGGTGTGCTGGTTGGGCCCGGCGTGCTGGTTGGGCGTGGTGTGCTGGTTGGGCCCGGTGTGCTGGTTGGACCCGGTGTGCTGGTTCGGTCCGGTGTGCTGGTTCGGTCCGGCGTGCTGGTTGGGCGTGGTGTGCTGGTTGGGCGCGGTGTGCTGGTTGGGCGCGGTGTGCTGGTTGGGCGCGGCGTGCTGGTTGGGCACGGCGCGCCGGTTAGGCACCGTGCACTGGTTCGGAACGGCGCGCTGGTTCGGTGCGGTGGCATCACTCGACCGGGTGAAGCTCGTCCGGATCCACGCCTGGCGCCGTCCTGTAGATGTACGCAAACCATGGTCATCTTCATCGCGCAAGCGGAAGGTCGCGAGGGGGCGCACATGTTCTCATCAGCACACCTCCCAGCACGGCGGCCGGCGCCGTACGCCACGGATCGTGCTGTGAATCTTCCACGCCCTGGCCACCGCCGCAGCGATCGCCGCGCCGACCATGAATGCCGATGTTCGTCAGCGATGTCCTGTCCGTCCAGATCGGAGCGGCGAGAGCCTTGGCGCCGGCCGGCGCCTGCCAGCACTCCCACGCCTCCGGGATCAGCCCGAGCAACTGCACGACCTTCGCACCACGTCGGCCGCGGCAGGCTGCCGATCGTCCGCGGACCCGAGGCCGACCTTGTCGAAAGTAAAGGCTGATCGGTTCCGATCGGCAGAGGTGCGCAAGCCGGGGCCTTCGTAGCTTCGGCTGGGTGACTTGGCTGGTGATCGGCACCGATGCGGTGCTGGGTGTGTTCGCGTTGATGTTCTTGGCGCTGTGGTTCAGGTTCCGGCTGAGGGCTTTCCTCGCCGGGGCGGGTGTGGTGGTGGCCTACGCGGTCAGCGAGGTCGTCAAGCTCGTCGTGCAGGAGGAAAGGCCCTGCCGCACAACGCCTTCGCTGGCGGAGTGCCCGGAGCCGGGCGACTGGTCGTTTCCCAGCAACCACTCGGTGATCGCCGGGGCGTCCGCGATGGCGATCTGGGTGCTGCACCGGACTCTCGGCTGGGTGGCGGCGGTCTGCGCGCTCGCGGCTGCGGCGTCGCGGGTGGTTGTCGGTGTCCATTATGTACACGACGTGCTGGCCGGGTTGTTGCTCGGGGCGTTGGTGTCGTGGGGAATCGCGTTACTGCTGAAGAAGAAGCAACGGAGTCAGGACGACGCGCCGACGGTCGTGCTCAGCCGGCTGCGATGATGGGAGCCGTGTGGGTGCGGCTGATCCTGTGGGTGTGCGCGGCGATGTTGGTGGTGGCCGCGGCGGCGACCTCGCGGCCCGGCCGGCTCGCGGTGTGGGAGATCGTGCTCTACCTGGCTGTGCTCGCGGTGGCGTTCGTCGTGGTGAGAAAGCGACCCGCGGTGGCGCTCGGCCTCGCGCTCGGCGCGTGGCTCGTCTGCTACCTCGTCCGCGTCGAGTCCGACAGCGTCACCGGCGTGATCGCGTTGGCGCCCGCGCTCGCCATCACGAGTTTCCTCGCTGGGCGGCACGCCGGAGACCCGCGGGCGACCGCTGTCGCGCTGACCATCGCCGAGATAGCCGGTGTGGTCGTGGCACTGACCGAGCGCGGCGGCTCGGACACCGCGCTCGCCGTCACCTCTGGCATCGGTGTGCTCGGCGTTGTGCCGTGGGCGTTCGGGCGGTTCCGGCGCCGGTACGCGGAACTCCAGGAGGTGGGCTGGGAGCACGCGGCGCTGCTGGAACGGGACGTCGACAACGCCCGCAACGCCGAACGCGCGCGCCTCGCCGGTGAGATGCACGACCTGGTCGGCCACGAACTGGCGCGCGCCGCCCTGCTCGTTGGTGCGCTGGAACTGGAACCAACCCTGACCGCACAACAACGTGAGGCAGCCAAAACCGCGCGAGCCAGCGTCACGGCCGCGGCGGAACGGCTCGCCGACGTCATGCAGGTGCTGCGGGCCGACGAGGACGAACCGGTCGCGACGATCGAGGAAGTCGTTGCCAGGAGCGGCCTCGACGTGAAGTTGAGCAACGGGCGCAGGACGGCGATCGACGGCATCATCGCCCGGACCGTGCACCGGGTGGCCGCCGAGGCGCTGACGAACGTGATCAAGCACGCTCCCGGCGCGAAGGTCACGGTGAGCCTGACCGCGAACCTCGAACTGCGGATCACCAACGGTCCGGCGCCGAAAACGCTCGCGGTGGGCAGCGGCAAAGGACTGGTGGGGCTCGCCGAACGCGTCGCGCTCGTCGGCGGCTGGTTCGAAGCCGCGCCCACCGACGACGGCGGGTTCGAGGTCAGGGCCAAGCTCCCGGAACGCCCGCGAGCGAGAACCACGCCCACGCACGTGCGTCGCGAACGCACGGAAGAGGAGATCCGCAAGAGCGCGAAACGGACAATGCTGATCACGTCTGTCGTGTGTGCGGGGATCGCGATCGGTGTGCCGGGGTACATGGTGTTCGATGCGACGACTTCGGTGCTCACGCCGCAGCAGTTCAACCAGGCAGGACTTGGGCAGTACGAGGACGACCTGGACCTGCCGTTGCGCACCCGCGTCGACAACCCGCTCGGCGTGAGTGCACCGGCCGGCACCGAGTGCCGCTACTACAGCACGCACGCCAACCCGTTCGACAACACCCGGCACGACCTCCACCAGCTGTGCTTCCGGGATGATCGGCTCGTGTCCAAGGAGTGGCTCGCGAGGAGGAGCGGTTGATCAGGGTCGTGCTCGCCGACGACGAACCGGTGGTCAGGTTCGGCGTGAAGGCCGTGCTCGCGACCGCCGGTGACATCGAGGTCATCGCGGAGGCGCAGAACGGCAGCGAGGCGATCGACCTGGTCGCCCGGCACCGGCCCGACGTCGCCGTGCTCGACATCCGCATGCCCGTGTTCGACGGGCTGGACGCGGCAAAGGTGGTCCGCGAGTGCCATCCGGGCACGAAGACGCTGGTGCTCACGACGTTCGCGGACGACGCGTACATCAGCCGGGCGCTGGGGGAGGGTGCCGCGGGGTTCGTGCTGAAGACCGGTGACCCGCAGGAGATCATCTCCGGAGTGCGCGCCGTCGCGAGCGGTGGCGCGTTCCTGTCGCCGTTGGTGGCCAGGAGAGTCGTCGATCAACTGTCCAGGGCGCATCCGCGACCCCTTGCGACGCAACGGATCGAGGTCCTGACCGCACGGGAGCGCGAGGTGCTCGGGCTGGTCGGCTCCGGGCTGTCGAACGCCGAGATCGCCGCCCGCATCCACGTCGTCGAGGGAACCGTGAAGGTGTACGTGAGCACGATCTTCCGCCAGCTCGGCGTCAAGAACCGCGTCCAGGCCGCGATCATCGCCCACGAGTCCGGGATCATCCCGAACTGATCATCCCGAACTGATCAGGTGCGGGCGCCGATGCCCGAGATCGCGCGGACTTCCATCTCCGCCGACTTGGCCGCCATCTCCGGCTCCCGCTTCGAGAAGATCGTCGCGAGGAAGCCGCAGAGGAACGAGAACGGGATCGAGACGAGGCCGGGGTTGCCGAGCGGGAACCACGCGAAGTCGACGTCCGGGAAGATCGACGTCTTCGCGCCGGACATCACCGGCGAGAAGATGATCAGCGTCAGGCACGAGCCCAGGCCGCCGTAGATGCTCCACAGGGTGCCGGTGGTGTTGAAGCGGCGCCAGAAGATCGTGTAGAGGATCGTCGACAGGTTCGCTGAGGCGGCCAGCGCGAGCGCCAGCGACACGAGGAACGCCACGTTCTGCCCGTTCGCCGCGATGCCGCCGATGATCGACAGCAGTCCGACGACCACCGCGGTCAGCCGGGCGACGCGGATCTCCCTGCGGGGTTCGGCGTTGCCGCGCTTGATCACGTTGGCGTAGACGTCGTGGGCGAACGAGGCGGAGGCCGCCAGGGTGAGGCCGGCGACGACCGCGAGGATCGTCGCGAACGCCACCGCGGACACGATGCCCAGCAGCACGGCGCCGCCGATCCGGAACGCCAGCAGTGGCGCGGCGGAGTTCTCGCCGCCCGGTGCGGCGGCGATCGTGTCGGTGCCCACCAGTGCCATCGCGCCGAAGCCGATCACCAGCGTGCAGAGGTAGAAGATGACCATCGTCCAGGTCGCCCACACGACCGAACGACGGGCCTCGGAGGCGTTCGGCACGGTGTAGAAGCGCATCAGCACGTGCGGCAGGGAGGCGATGCCGAGCACCAGGGACAGCGCGAGCGAGACGAAGTCCAGTTTGGACATCGCGCTGAAGCCGTACTTCGCGCCGGGGTCGAGGACGGCCTCGCCGAGCTTGTTGTTCTCGGTGGCCTCCTGCATGATCGCCGACAGGCTGAAGCCGAACTTGCCGAGCAGGAAGACGCTCATCAGCGTCACGCAGAGCAGCAGCAGCACGGCCTTGATGATCTGCACCCAGGTCGTGCCCTTCATGCCGCCGACCAGCACGTAGAGCACCATGACCATGCCGACCACGGCGATCAGCAGGGCCTGGCCCCACTTCGAGGACACGTTGAGCAGCAACGCGATCAGGCCGCCGGCGCCCGCCATCTGCGCGATCATGTAGAAGAACGAGATCACCAGGGTGGCGTTGGCGGCGGCCGCGCGGACCGGGCGTTGCTTCATGCGGAACGCCAGCACGTCGCCGACGGTGAAGCGGCCGGTGTTGCGCAGGCCCTCCGCGATCAGCAGCAGGCCGACGAGCCAGGCGACCACCCAGCCGACGGAGTAGAGAAACCCGTCGTAGCCGTGCGCCGCGATGCCGCCGGAGATGCCGAGGAACGACGCGGCGGACAGGAAGTCGCCGGACAGCGCCACACCGTTCTGGGCGCCGGTGAACGAGCTGCCCGCGGCGTAGTAGTCCGACGCTGTGACGTTGCGGCTGCTCGCGCGGTAGACGATGTAGAGGGTGATCAGGACGAACACCGCGAAGACGCTGAGGTTCAGCACCGGGTTGCCGGTGGTGGGCATGACTTACTCCTCGACGCCTGTCTTCTCGGCGAGCAATTTGCGCTGCGGGTCCAGCCGTCGCTTTGCGTAACGGGCATAACCGAGCGTGATGGCGATCGAAGTCACGAACTGGCTCAAGCCCAGCAGGATGCCGAGGTTGATGACGCCGATCACCTTGATGCTGACGAACTCTTTCGCATACGCGGACAGCAGCACGAACGTCAAGTAGGACGTGAGAAAAAGCGCGGTCATCGGGAAGATGAACGTTGTGAGTCGGCGGCGTAAGGAGCGGAATTCGTCGGTCTGCTGAATCAGCGCGAAGTTCGGTTTGCCGTCGGAATCGACGTACGACAAAGCCTCGGGGTCGTCGAAGGACGCGAAACCCCGTGTTTCCCGGTACTCGTGCTGTGTTTCTCCAGGCGACCGCATCGCCTTGGTCATGTACTCCCGCCCCTCATGCGTGCGGCGACCACTGTAGCGCTCTCACGTGTGCAGTCAACGTGCGTTCGACGTTTCGGCACCGTGACCGGGAGGTGCCCGAGTACCGGGAAACGGGCAAAACCGGACACTGCATTTGTCTCAAATGGTACGTCTTAGGTGTTGTAGCACGATGTTTGAGCTGAACTTGAGGTTCTGTTGCGAGCAGTGCAACAGAGTTGAGCTGGTCCAGGCCGTTGTCGCACGTGTGCACCTGGCCTAGGATCGATCGGTCCGCGTATTTGGTGACGGTTGGGGATAAAGTGGGGTTCTTAGCGCGCGAACGCCAAGTCGCGCCTCCCGGATGGAACCGCTGGCTCGTTCCGCCCGCTGCACTGGCGATTCATCTCTCCATTGGTCAGGCCTACGCCTGGAGCGTCTTCAAGACGCCGCTGGAGAAATCGCTCGGCATCACGGGAACGCAGTCCGCACTGCCCTTCCAGCTCGGCATCGTGATGCTCGGGTTGTCGGCGGCGGTGCTCGGCACGACCGTCGAGCGCAGGGGTCCGCGCTGGGCGATGTTGATGTCCCTGATCGCCTTCTGCTCCGGCCTGCTGATCTCGGCCGTTGGCGTGTGGGCCGGTCAGTACTGGGTCGTCGTCGTGGGCTACGGCCTGATCGGCGGCATCGGTCTCGGCATCGGCTACATCTCGCCGGTGTCCACGCTGATCAAGTGGTTCCCCGACCGGCCGGGCATGGCGACCGGCATCGCGATCATGGGCTTCGGCGGCGGAGCGTTGATCGCGTCACCGTGGTCGACCTCGATGCTGACGGCGTTCGGCAACACCTCGACGTCGGGCATCGGCAAGGCCTTCCTCATCCACGGCATCGTCTACGCGGTCTTCATGAGCGTCGGCGTGTTGCTGATCCGCCTGCCCTCCAAGGAGTTCACGGAGGAGAAGGCGGCGCTGCTGAAGGACAAGCCGAAGGGCACCGTCTCCTTCAACGTCTCCGCGAACAACGCGATCAAGACGCCGCAGTTCTGGCTGCTCTGGGTCGTGCTGTGCTTCAACGTCACCGCGGGCATCGGCATCCTGGAGAAGGCCGCGCCGATGCTGGTCGACTTCTTCAAGGAGTCCTCGACGCCGGTCGCCGCGACGGCGGCCACCGGTTTCGTGGCACTGCTCAGCGCCGCCAACATGGCCGGCCGGTTCGTCTGGTCGTCCACCTCGGACATCGTGGGGCGCAAGAACATCTACCGCCTCTACCTCGGTGTCGGCGCGCTGCTCTACCTGGTGCTGCTGACGTTCGGCCCGAGCAGCACCCCGCTGTTCGTGGTCGCCGCGATGGTGATCCTGTCGTTCTACGGCGCGGGCTTCGCGACCGTGCCGGCGTACCTGCGCGACCTGTTCGGCACCTACCAGGTCGGCGCGATCCACGGTCGCCTGCTGACCGCGTGGTCGGTGGCCGGCGTGCTCGGGCCGCTGATCGTCAACGCCATCGCGGACGCGGGCAAGAAGGCCGGACATGTCGGGCCTGACTTGTACGCGACGTCGTTCTACATCATGATCTCGCTGCTGGTCGTTGGTTTCGTCGCGAACGAGTTGATCCGCCCGGTCAACCCGAAGTTCCACGAGCCGAAGGCCGTCGAGGAGACCGACAAGCCCTCGCCCAAGGGCGATGACGAGGCCACGGTCGCCAAGTGGAACGAGGCCGAGGCCGTGGACGTCGCAGAGTCGGCCGACAAGGAAGAGGCGGAAGGCGTGGTGAAGAAGTGAGCTCACCCCAAGAAAGCCGATCGAGCACGTTGTTGCTGATCGGTGCGTGGCTGTGGGTGGGTCTCCCGCTCGCGTACGGCCTGTACCGGCTCTTCCTGAACGCGGCCAAGCTCTTCGTCTGATGTTCAACGCGCTCGTCAACTGGCGCAACTGGCGCCTGCCGGTGAAGCTCGCCGCGGTGTTGATCGTTCCGGTCACCATCGCGGTGGGCTCCGGCGTGTTGCAGATCAATTCCCAGATGGAACGCGCCGAGTCCTACGCGGCGCTCCAGCGACTGGTGAAGGTCCGCGCCGCCCTGATCCCCGTGATCGAGGGCGTGCAGTCGGAACGGCGGATCGTCGCGGAGGGCGTCGGCCCGCAGTTGCTCGCCGAACAGGTCAAGCGCACCGACGACGCCCGCGCGGCGTTGCGCGACCAGATCGCGAAGACCTCGCTCAGCGAGGTCGTGACCGCCCGCATGAACGACGTGCAGGGCAGGGTCGGCGATCTGGGCGCGTTGCGCGAGCGGACCGACGACGTGCCGGCCGTGATCAAGGCGTACAGCGAGCTCACCGACTCGATGCTCGACGTGGACGAGGTGATCGCGAGCGAGTTCGGCGACGCGGCGCTGCTGCGCACGGCGATGGGCCTGCACCACGTGGTGCACGTGCGGGACCAGGTCCTCTACCAGCAGGCGGTCGTGCTGTCCGGGCTCACCCGCGGCCAGCTGACCAACGCCGAGGTGCGGTCGCTGGTCGAGTCGAACGTCAAGCTCGGCTACATCGCGGGCGAGTTCGCCGCGCTCGCGACGCCGGAGCAGATGAAGACCTACGGCAAGAACTTCAACGGCCCGGACATCGAGGCGCAGCGCACGATGCTGGCCGCCGCGGTGCTGCACCCGACCTCGGACGGTTCGAACGCGGGCAACAACAACTCGGGCAACAACTCCGGCAACAACAACGCGGCCAAGCCCAGGCCGTTGCCGATCGCGGCGGCGGACTGGAGCAACGCGACGGGCGCTGTCGTGACGTCGATGGGCACCGTGGTGACGGGTCTGCAGGACGACCTGCGCGCCACCGCCGACCGTCTGCGCGACGAGACGAGTGACGCCGCCGGCACCGCGTCCGCGATCCTGTTCGCCAGCCTGATCCTGGCCGGCACCATCGGGTTCGTCGTCGGCCGCTACCTGCTGCGCTCGCTGAACGCGTTGCGCCGCTCCGCCCTCGAGGTGGCGTGGCACAAACTTCCCGAAATGGTGGCAACCGGACGCGGCAGCACCGAGATCGAGCCGGTGCCGGTGGAGACGACCGAGGAGTTCGGCCAGGTGGCGCGCGCGTTCGACGCGGTGCACCAGCAGGCCGTCCGGTCTGTCATCGAGCAGGCCGGCATGCGCGCGAACATGCGCAACATCTTCGTGAACCTCTCGCGGCGCAGCCAGAGCCTCGTCGAACGCCAGCTCAAGCTGATGGAGGAGCTGGAGAAGTACGAGGAGGACCCGGACCAGCTCGCGAACCTCTTCAAGCTCGACCACCTCGCCACCCGCATGCGCCGCAACAACGAGAACCTCATGGTGCTCTCCGGCGGCGACGTGGCGCGGCGGTTCACCCGGCCGATCCCGCTGACCGACGTGCTGCGCGCGGCGGCCGCGGAGATCGAGCAGTACCAACGGGTGATGGTGCACACGGCGCCCGGTGCCGAAGTTGTCGGTTATGTGGCAAGCGACCTCGTCCGGCTGCTGGCCGAACTTCTTGACAACGCAACGGCTTTCTCGCCGCCGCACACCCAGGTCTCGATCAGCGCGTCGATCGAGGCGGGCGACATCGTGCAGATCGACGTGGTCGACCACGGCATCGGCATCGACCCAGAGGCGCTCGCGATCGTGAACCACCGTCTCGAGGCCGCCGGCGAGGGCGCGGACGTCCAGGTCTTTCGTGAAATGGGACTCTTCGTCGTCGGCAGGCTCGCCGAACGCCACCAGATCGTGGTACGTCTCGATGCCCAACAGGGCAAGGGGACTCGCGCGATCGTGTTGGTTCCGGCCGAACTGGCACCACGACGGGAGGAGTCCTGGGAGTCTTTCCGCGGGGAAGCGATCGAGCGGCAGCAGGCGTCCTGGTTCCAGCAGACTCCCGCCGCCACACCGCCGCCTCCCCCCGCGCCCGCACGCCAGACGCCGGAATCGGCCCGAGGCTTCCTCGACGCCTTCCAGCGCGGTGTGCAGCGAGGCCTTCCCGACCACCAGGAGAGTCGATGAGCACGCAGGTGGACCAGTTCGGCTGGCTGGTCACCAACTTCGCCGAACGCACACCAGGCATCGAGCACGCCGTGGTGATCTCGGCCGACGGCTTGGTGTTGATCTCGTCCACGAAGCTGCCCGCACACGTCGCCCCGCAGTTCGCGGCGATCGTGGCCGGCGTGGTCTCCCTCGCGGAGTCGGCCTCCAAGTGCTTCGCCGGCGAGGCAGTGGTCCGCACGGTCGTGCAGATGGATCGCGGCGTCATGCTGCTGTCGTCGATCAGCGACGGCTCGGTCCTCGCGGTGCTGGCGTCCTCTTCTTCTGACGTCGCACAGGTGGCGTACGAGATGACGGTGGTCGTGCGCCAAGTGGGCCAGCTGCTCACGCCGGAACTGCGGGCCGAGCTGGCATGAACGGAGATCCCGACGAGCAGGTCAACTTCGGCGACCTGATCAGCGGTTTCAGCTTTGACAGCGAACGAATCCGCAAGCGCGGCAAGAAGAAGGCCCAGCGCGCCCCGGAACCCCCACCGGAACCGGACCCGTACGCCACGCTGCCCTTCGAGCCGGTCCCGCCACTGCCGTCGATCGAGACGTCGATGGAAACGTCGTCCTCGATCGTGCGGGCCTACGCGTGGACCGGCGGCCGCACCACGTCCGACGTGCACCTGGAGATCGAAACCCTGGTGTCGGTGAACGAGCGCTCGGCCACCGCCGTGCGCCCGGAACACCAGGACGTGCTGGCCCTGTGCCACTCGCCGCGGTCGGTGGCCGAGGTCGCGGCCCTGCGCGGGCTGCCGTTGGGGGTCACCAAGGTGCTGCTCGGTGACATGGCCTCGCACGGGTTGATCGATGTGCACCGGACCGCGTCGTCCTACGGGGAGGTTCGGCCGGACAGCGCGCTGCTGGAGCGGGTGCTGGCGGGGCTGCGGCGACTCTGACCGGCCGCGGCCCACCGTGGTTGTCGGGCATCTGCAAGTACCACCAACACTTGATCAGATCGCCCGTAACTACACCCAACTGACGCCGCCGGCGGCGGTGCGTCGGCGGTGCGTCGGCGAGTTGGGTGTAGTTGGAGGCCTGCTGACGTCAGGTTGGTGGTACTTGCAGACGCCCTTGCCTTCAACCCTGGCCCCAGTTTCGGGCAGCAGCGCGGCTTTCGGGGGTACTCCTGCGCAAGCTTGCCCGCGGCAGCCCGAGTTCCGCGAGCAGCCGCTCACCCTCGGGTTCGCCCAGCCGCACCAACGTCCGCATCAGCTCCAACGGCAGCGAGATCCGGCGGAAGATCTCCGCTGCCTCCTCCCAGCAGGCGCGATCCCCCGTCACGTCACCGAGCCGCCGCAGGGCCACCGCCGTGCCCTGCGGATCACGGTGCTCCCGCAGCACCTCCAAAGCGGACCGGAGCCGGGAAACCGCCACATCAGCGCGCCCCGCCACGAAGTCCGCGTACCCGTGCACCACGTCGAGGTGCGCGAGCCCAGGCCGATCGTCCATCTCCAGGATCGCCGAGCGAGCGACCTCCAGCGTCTCCACCGCCTCGCCGGGCCGACCGGCGTCGATCAACAGCTCCGCGTACTCCTTCAACCCCATCGACGTGAGGCGCGACGGCGGATCAGCCAGGAACGACTTCAAGACCACCGAAGCCTCAGGCAGACCGAGATCGGCCAGCGCGATCCCGAGCCCCCACCGCGTCAAAGCGTCGTGAACCGGAGTGCCGCAAGTAGCGAACTCCCCAGCGCACACACGAAAAGCAGCGACAGCCTCGAAGAGCTGACCGAATCGGGCAGCGGTCGCGGCCACCTGCCAGCGCGCCTCCGCGATCCCGAGCGGATCGCCGACCTGCCCCGCGATGGCCTGCGCCTCGGCGGCGAGGGCCGGGAGTTCCGCGTTGCGGTCCTGCTGCGTGTACAGGGCGAACAAAGCGCGGATGTTCACGAGTTTGCGCGGATCGGGGCCGGGCAGGCAGTCGATCACCGCGCGGGTGACGGCCTCGCCCTCGGCGAAGTACTGGCGCACCGAGAAGAACGAGCGGGTGCGCACGGCCAGTTCGGAGGCCTCGTCGGCCAGTGACAAGGACGCGGCCTGCTGGATGACGGCGACGAGGACCTCGCGTTCCGCTTCGAACCAGTCGAACGGGCGGGTGCTCGCCAGCTCCAGCGCCGTGCCGGGGGCGTTGCCCGGGATGAGGGCGTGGGACAGCACGGTTCCGTGGCCCAGGCGGTCGTCGGCGGTGGCGGCCAACGCCAGCAGGCCGTGGACCAGGCGTGTCACGGCGGCGCGCCGGTCGGCCACGGACTCCTGGACGACGAGTTCGGACGCGAACTCGTGCACCAGGTCGTGCAGGAAGAAACGCGACTGGCCTGCCTCGTCGACACCCGCCGGCTCGGCCAGGTGGCAGGACAGCAGATCGTCGAGCAGGCGTTCGCCGGCCTCCCACGGCTGGTCGGCGAACGCGGCCAGCACCCACGCCGGCATCGTCACGCCGCCCAGCAGACCGAGGCGGCGGAACGCCAGCGCGGCGGCGGGGGACAGGGCCCGGTAGCTCAGTGCGATGCTGCCGCGCACGTCGAGATCGCCGACCGCCAGCTCGTCGAGCAACGCGCGTTGGCCCACGAGCCTTGTCAGCAACCGGGCCGGGGTCATGTCCGGGCGGGTCAGGCGGGCAGCCATCACGCTCAAGGCCAGCGGCAGGCGTCCACAAAGGACAGCGAGTGACCGGGCCGACGAGACGTCACCGGACTCCGCGAGCATCTCTGTCGCGTCGTCCAGGTCCAGCACGGGAACGACGATGTGCCGGGCCTCGCGCAGCGCCGCCAGCGACCGGCGTGAGGTCACCAGCACGGCAGAGCCGGGATAACCGGGCAGCAGGGGGCGGACCTGACGTTCGTCCAGGGCGTCGTCCAGCACGACCAGCACCCGGCGCGAAGCCAGCAGCGAGCGGTAGACGGCGGCGCGTTCGTCCAGATCAGCGGGCACCTCGGCGGGCGGCACGCCCAGCGCGCGAAGGAACCGGCCGAGCACCTCGAAGGCGGAAGTCCCCAGCAGCTTGGCGTACAGCTGACCGCCGGGGTAGCGAGCAGCGAGATCATGCGCCACCCGCACGGCCAGCGCGGACTTCCCGACGCCGCCCTGCCCGGTCAGCACCACCACCGGCAGCGCGGAAACCACCTCGGCCATCAGCGCCGACCGTCCACACAGGTCTGAAGGCGGAGGGAGCTGACGTGGACCGGACACACCGGTGTCCAGGTCCTGGCGCAGGATCTGTTCGTAGAGCGAGCGGACAGCCGGAGAAGGAACGACACCCAGCTCGGCGTCCAGCAGATCACGCAGGCGCTGGTAGGCGGCGAGCGCATCGGCCTGACGCCCGGCCAGGTAGTAGGACCGCATCAGCAAAGCGACGAGGGTCTCGCGGTACGGGTGCAGGGCGACGAGCGCGCGAACCTCCTCCAGCACGTCCTCACCGGAGTCGAGATCCGCGCCGATGCGCAGTTCCAGGGTCGCGAGCCGCCGCGCGTCCAGGGCTTCGGCGGCAGGGGCCAGCGCCGCGCTGCCCAGCCCGTCCAACGCGGGACCGCGCCACAACGCCAGCGCGCCGGCCGGATCGGAGACCACCAGCCGGTCGAACTCGGCCAGGTCGAACCAGCACCCCGCCAGGTCCAGCACGAACCCCGGCCCGCCGGCCGTGATCACCCCGTCCGGAGCACCCGCCGCCACCAGGTCGCGGCGCAACGACGTGGTCGTGTTGCGGATCTGACGGGCGGCGGTCCGCGGTGGCTCGGAGTCCCAGACGGCGGCGGTCAGCTGGTCGACGCTCACCA
Organism: Lentzea miocenica; assembly: GCF_033949945.1. Classification (NCBI taxonomy): domain Bacteria; kingdom Bacillati; phylum Actinomycetota; class Actinomycetes; order Pseudonocardiales; family Pseudonocardiaceae; genus Lentzea; species Lentzea miocenica. The sequence continues at coordinate 132,357 of NZ_JAXAVW010000017.1, read as the reverse complement.
CGCGGCCGGCGTTGAGCAGCAGCGCGGTGAGGACCTTGCGCTTGCGCGGGCCCACGACCTCACCAGGGGAGACGTCGAGTGGACCCAGCACACGAAATCGCACGAAAAACGACACTAGCAGCGCAAATGCGCCGACGGTGCGGAAACGGTGCACGCCGTCGGCAGGCTGCGGACCGTGACGGCTCAGATTGTCAGCGACCCGATCGCGGCCACAACGAGGGAAACCCCTCGGGTCGGCCGCGACCGCGAATGGCAGCAGCTCACCCGGCACCTGAACGACGGTGCCGTGGCCCTGGCCGGTGATCCGGGCATGGGCAAGTCCACGTTGCTCGGCGCCCTCGCCGCGCACCACCCGCGCGTGCTCGCCGGGCGGATCGGCGAGTTCGAGCGCAGCATCCCGTTCGGCGTGTTCGTGGACGCGCTCGGCGAACACTGGACGCTCGACCTGGGCGCCGACCTCACCGCGACCGGGAGGCACCGGCTGCACCGCGAGATCAGGTCGTTGCTGCACGACCTCGGCGACGTCCTGCTGGTGCTCGACGACCTGCACTGGGCGGACGCGGCGTCGATGGACCTGCTCCACCACCTGATCCGGCATCGGCCGCCGCACACCAAGATCGCCTGCGGGTTCCGGCCGCGGCAGCTCCAGATGCAGTGTCTGCCGGTCGTCGAACTCGGCCCGCTCACCAGGCCGGAAGCCGCGGAACTGTTGAAAGCGCCGGTCAGCAAGGCGCTGTACGAGGAGAGCGGCGGCAACCCGTTCTACCTGGAGACGCTCGCGGGTGGATCGGAGGCGCTGCAGGCCGCGCTGAGAGGCGAGATGTCCGTCCTGGCACCGCGAACGGCCAGGTTGTTGCAGGTCGCGGCCGTCATGGGCGACCAGTTCGATGCCGGTGTCTTGGCGGAGATCGCGGACCTGGACGTCGAGGACGCCCTCACCGCGCTGGACGACCTCATCGCCGCCGACCTGGTCCGGCACGACCAGCGCGCCTACCACTTCCGGCATCCGACCGTCCGCAACGCCGCCTACCACTCGGCCCCGGTCGCCACCAGGCACAAGGCCCACATCAGAGCCGCGAAGGTGCTCGAACGCCTTGGCGCACCAGCGGAAGCCCGTGCCCACCACGTCGAACTGGCCGCGACACCAGGGGATCGGCACGCCGTCGGCATCCTGTCGGCCGCCGCGAAGTCCGTGATGCACAAGGCTCCGGCGACCGCGGCCCAGTGGTACGCGACGGCGCTGGCGTTGAGCACCGACGACGAGTGGGAACTGCGCTGGGGGCACGCCCGCGCGCTCGGCCTTTCCGGACGTCTCAACGACAGTCGTACCGCAGTCCACGACCTGCTGAACGTCTTGCCCAAGGACCATCCGCAACGGCTCGACGTCGTGGCCTTCTGCGCCCACGTCGAACGTGCGCTCGGCCTGCACGCCGAGGTCAGGGCGCTGGCGGCACGGGAGCTGGAATCCGCGCAGGACAACGCGGTGCTGAAGCTCGTGCTGTCGGTGTCACTGCTGCAGGTCATGGAATCGGCCGAGACGATCGCCTCCCTGCTGGCGGACGTTCGTGAGATCGCGCAACGCGAGGGCGACGCGGTCCTGGAAGCCGGCGCGGCCGCGGTGGCCTCGCTGTCGGACGGCGACGCGTCCCGGCTCACCTCCGCCGCGTCCGCTGTGGACGGTGCGACGGACCAGGACGTGGCCCGCAGACTGGAGTCCGTGGTCTGGCTGGCGTGGAGCGAACTGCGGCTCGGCCGCTTCCGAGAGTCCTTGAGGCACTACGAACGCGCTCTCGCCGTCGCCCACTCGACCGGGCAGCACCACGTGCTCGGCAACCTGCTGCTCGGCGCGGCGAACGCGTTGCGCTGGCTCGGATGCCTGAAAGAAGCCTGCGAGGGCGCGGCGGAGGCGGCCGAAGCGGCGTTTCTCAGTGGTAGCAAGGACCTGCACGCTCTCACGCTGTCGGTGCACTCGTGGCTGCTCACGTTGCGAGGCGACTACGTCACCGGGCTGGAGGTGGCGCGCCGAGCCGTCGACGTGGCTCGCGCGATCGAGGGCTGGCATCCGACGATCGCCCGGATCCGCGTTGGCCACGCACTGCTCGCGGCGGGGGAGAAGGACGCGGCGGCGTTCGAGATCCTCTCGGCAGGTGGCGGCGCGGAACTGCCCAAGGTGCCGCCCGCCTACCGCCCGGAGATGTACGAACTTCTCGTGCAGGCAACAGGTTCCGCCGAATGGGCCGAGCACGCCTCTGCAAGTGCCGAGCGGGCCGGACTGCCGGGCTGCCTCGGGTTCGCGGACCTGGCGTGGGCCCAGGTGCACCAGGCACGCGGCGAGCACGCGGAAGCCGGGCAACGAGCTGCCCAGGCCGTGCGCCACTTCGACGCGGCAGGTCAGCAACTCGAGGAGGGACGAGCGCGGCTCACCAGGGGTGCCGCGCTCGTCTCCCTCGGCGCACGGGCGGAGGGCGAGGCCGAACTCCGCCGCGCACAGGAGTTGCTGGCCGCCTGCGGTGCGCCGATCCCGGCCCAGGACGGGCTCGACGCGCTGACCTCACGCGAACGCCAGGTCGCCCAGCTCGTCGGTGAGGGCCTGACGAACCGCCAGGTCGCCCGGCAGCTCCGGATGGCCGAGAAGACCGTCGAAGGACACCTGTCGCGGATCTTCGCCAAGCTGGAGGTGCGGTCCAGGGCCGGGGTGGCAGCCCAGGTAGGACGCCTCGGTCGCTGATACGGTCGAGGTCTCTATCTGGGGGAGGTTGACGTGGAGTTCCAAGATGTCGTCCGGCGCAGGAAGATGGTGCGCAGGTTCACCAGCGAACCGGTCAGCGACGAGAGCATCCAGCGGATCATGCGCAACGCCGTGCGTGGCCCGTCCGCCGGGTTCTCGCAGGGGCAGGGGTTCCTGGTGCTGCAGGGCGAACAGCTCAAGCGGCTCGCCGAGAAGTTCGAGTGGTGGGCCGCCGACGAGGTCAAGTCGGCGCCGGTCGTCGTCATCCCGTTCTCGGCCAAGGACGTCTACCTCGACCGGTACGCGCAGGCCGACAAGGGCTGGACGGACCGGGCCGAGGACAACTGGCCGGTGCCGTACTGGGACATCGACACCGGCATGGCGTCGTTGCTGATCCTGCAGACCGCCGTGGACGAGGGCCTCGGCGCGGTGTTCTTCGGAACGAGCAAGGACGAGTGGCCGGCGCTGCGGGCGGAGTTCGGCGTGCCGGACATCTACTCGCCGATCGGCATGATCGCGATCGGCCACCCCGCGGAGGAAGGCGTCTCCGAGGGTGCTTCGCCGCGGACGCGCAAGCGCTTGCCGTTCGACGAGATGGTCCACTGGGGTCAGTGGAAGTGAGATCGTTCGGCCTGCTCGGGCCGTTGGACGTGGTGCTCGACGGGCACCGCGTCCACGTCCCGCCCGGCAAACGGCGGGTGGTGCTCGCCGCGCTGTTGCTGCGTCCCGGTCAGGTGGTCGGGATCGACGAACTGGTCGAGCTGGCCGGTGGTTCGCGCAACGCCCTGCAGACCACCGTCGGCCGGCTGCGCGAGGACCTCGGCCGGCCCGACCTCGTGCGCACGAAGCCCGGCGGTTACCTGCTGGACGTGCGGCCGGACGAGGTCGACGTCCACCGGTTCGACCAGCTGGAACCACCGCAGGCGTTGGCTTTGTGGCGCGGCCGCCCGTTCGCCGACATCGGCAGCGACGCGCTCGAACGCGACCACCTGCCCGCGCTGACCGAGAAGTACCTCGCGACACTGGAAGCGCGCATCGAGACCGATCTGCGCAACGGCAAGCACGAGCGGCTCGTCCCCGAACTGCGCACGCTCACCGGCCAGAACCCGACCAGGGAACGGATGTGGGCGCAGCTGATCGTGGCGCTGCACCGCTGCGACCGGCAGACCGAGGCGTTGCAGGCCTACGAGGACATCCGCACCAGGCTCGCCGAGGAGCTCGGCCTCGACCCCGGCAAGGACCTGCAGAAGGCCCACCAGCAGGTGCTCACGGCCGACAACCGGCCGAAGTCCCGCAACGACCTGCCCGGCGACATCCCCGACTTCGCTGGCCGCGCGGAAGACCTCGACGAGATCCTCGCCGCAGTGCCGTCCGGATGCGTCGCGATCACCGCGATCGACGGCATGGCGGGCATCGGCAAGACCACGCTCGCGGTCCGCGCTGCCCACCGGCTCGCCCGGAAGTTCCCCGACGCGCAGCTGTTCGTCGACCTGCACTCCTACACCGAGGGCGTCGAACCGCGAACCCCGTCGGACGCGCTGCTGGCGTTGCTCACCGCGCTCGGCGTGCCGGCCTACGACATCCCGGACGGCCTGGACGCCCGCGCCGCCCGGTGGCGAGCGGAAATGGCCCACCGCAAGGCACTCGTGGTGCTGGACAACGCGGGCAGCGCCGCCCAGGTCCGTCCGCTGCTTCCCGGCACCGGTCTGGTGCTGGTCACCAGCAGGCGCCGGCTCGTGGACCTGGACGCCGCGCACACCGTCTCGCTCGACGTTCTGTCCGAAAAGGACTCGATCGACCTGCTCACCGGCATCGTCGGGAAGAGGGCGGATCTCGATGACTCTCGCGAGATCGTCCGGCTCTGCGGTTACCTGCCGCTGGCGGTGCGGATCGTCGGTGCCCGCTGGCGCACCCGGCCCGCGTGGACGGCGCAGGACGTCACCCGGCGGCTCACCGAACACCGGCTGACCGAGCTGACCGCGGGCGAACGCAGCGTCGCGGGGGCGTTCGCGTTGTCGTACCAGCAACTCACCCCTGATCAGCAGCGCCTGTTCCGGCGGCTCGGCCTGCACACGGGCGAGGACTGGGACGCCTACCTCGCGGCCGCGGTGATCGGTTCGACGCGTGCGGAAGCCGAACGCCTGCTGGACGAACTGCTCGACGTGCATCTGGTGCAGCAGATGGAGAACGGCCGCTACCGGTGCCACGACCTCCTGGCCGAGCACGCGAAGGCCAGTGCCGAGCAGGAGGAGGCTGAGGAGGCGGTGCTGCGCATCCTCGACTTCTACTTGCACACCGCGGCCCTGGCGGAGTTCCGGATGTCGCCGGGCCGCCCACAGATCGATTCGGTCGTGCGGTACCGGCCGTTCGATCCGCCGCCACTCGCGACAGGCCGGCAGGCGGTGAAGTGGTGGGACACCGAGCGCAGAAACCTCAGGGCGGCCGTGTACCTGGCGGCCTACCGAGGCTACTACGCGCACGCCTGGCAGTTGCCGCACCACCTCGCGATCTTTCTGCTGTTGCGCGGTCACGGACGCGAACGGATCGAGCTGCAGAACGTCGCGCTGGCTGCCACACACCAGCTCGGTGACCTGAAGGCACGCGCGGAGGCCTTGCGGGGCCTCGGATCTGCCTACATAGCCCGCCATGACGCCCAGCCGGCCCGACATCTGCACGAGGCGCTGGAGTTGATGCGCCAGATCGGTGATCGGCGAGGGCAAGCATCCGTTTTCCGGCTGCTCGGCATCATCGCGCGGGAATCCAACGAGCTCGACAAGGCGCAGGAACACTTCGAACGCAGCTTGGAGCTGATGCGGGTCGCGGGAGCGCCGACAGACGAGGCGAACGTACTGCACCACCTGGGCCTCGTGTACGTGCTTCGGGGTCAGAATGACGAGGCACTCGCACACCTCGAATCAGGGCTCGCGTTGTTCGAAGAGCACGATGACGTGCCGCGGTCGGCAATAGCGTTGCAGGACATCGCCTTCACCCACTACTACCTGGCTCGTGACGACGAATGTGTTGCCTGCCTCGAACGTTCACTGCCGGCCTTCCAAGAGTGCGCAGACTGGCGGGGCGAGGCAATTGCGCGGGCAGAGTTCGCCTATGTAGCGCTGGAGTTCGGCATGCCCGGCAAGGCGCTGGAGATGGCTCGCGTGGCAGCGGAATTGTGCCGGGCCAACGTGGGACTGGCCGACGACGACGAGGTTCTCCGGACCATGGACCAGATCGAGGACCATGCCGGAGAACTGGAGGTGGCGTTCGTGCTGGCCATCCGCGCAGAGCTGGAGGGTCGGCTCGCCGAGGCTGTGCGATACGGCGAGCGGAGCCTGCGGGGGATCAAGAAAGCCAGGCGCCGGTGGATGGGGGACCGAGTGCTCGGTCAGTTGTGCCGGCTGCACCTGGCGCTCGGCGACCGCGAGACCGCCATCCGCTACGGCGAGGAGGCGGTCCAGTGCGCCGAGCGCCTGCGTCAGCCGCGTGCGGTGGCCGTGGCGAAGCGGATCCTCGCTACAGCGACAGAGCCAGCAGCACCAGCGTCGTAACGACCGCCGCGACCAGTGCGAACGCCACGTACTGGGCGATCTTGTCCTTCGTCCTGCGCATCCCCGGCTCCCCTCGGTGGTGGTGCCACCGAGGGTGTGGGAGTGCGTCCACACATCGTCCCCACCGCGATCACACCGTCCTGAGATGCGGTGAACGGCGAAATTCCGGAGATGCGCTGAATTGCTCGGAAATGGAGTCCGCGCAGCACCCGGCGAGCATCGATCAAGAGTGCTCTGAACGGCAGGTCACAGCACGTCACAAGCACTGAGGGCAGCCGCCGGTCCCGTCTCGCCACCGTCTCACTACCGCTGCCGCAACCAGCGAAAATGGCCCTACGGTGGCGCGGTGGAATTCGGGATTCTGGGCCCTGTCCAGGCACGCGACGGGGGCGTGCGGCTGGAGCTCTGCGGCGCGCGCGGGCAGAAGGTGCTCGCCGCGCTGCTGCTCGCGCCGAACCGGGTGGTGTCGCTGACCCACCTGGTCGACGTGGCGTGGGACGGGGAACCGCCGTCGACCGGCAAGCACCAGATCCAGAAGTCGGTGGGCGACCTCAGGGCGGCGCTCGGGGCGCCCGGCATGATCGTCACCGACGGGCCGGGTTATCGGCTCGTCCTCGGTGCGGCGGCGCTCGACGTCGTCACGTTCGAACGGCACGTGGCGACCGCGCAGACCGTGGAACCCGCTGAGGCCGTGCGGTTGTTGCGCACGGCGTTGTCGTTGTGGCGCGGCCCCGCGCTGGCGGGCCTGAACAGCCAGGCGTTGCGGGTCGAGGCCGAGCGGCTCGACGAACGCCGGATCGCCGTCGCCCAGCAGTGTTTCGGACTGCAGCTGGAACTCGGGCAGCACGAGCAGGTGATCACCGAGCTGTCCGCGCTGGTGGCCGCGAACCCGTTCCGCGAGCAACTGGTCGAGCAGCTGATGATCGCGCTGTACCGGTCCAACCGGCAGGCGGACGCGCTGGAACTCTACGACCGCACCCGTCGACTGCTCGCCGACGAACTGGGCGTGGATCCCGGTCGCAGCCTGCGGTCCGCGTACCAGGCGATCCTCAACCAGGACAGCGAGTCCGCTCCCGTCTCCCGGAAAGGTCCCGCGCAGCTGCCGGCCGACCTGGCGCGGTTCACCGGCCGTCAGTCCTCTTTGGACGAACTGGACGCGAGTCTGGCGGCGCCCACCGTCGCGATCACGTCCATCGCCGGCACCGCGGGCGTGGGCAAGACGGCGCTGGCCGTGCACTGGGCGCACCGCGTGCGGGACAGGTTCCCGGACGGCCAGCTCTACCTGAACCTGCGCGGCTACGACGACGCCCCCGCCGCGACCCCGGCCGAGGCGCTGACCCAGCTTTTGCGCGGTCTCGGCGTCGAGCCGGACCAGATCCCCGGCGAGGTGGACGAGCAGGCGAGCACGTTCCGCTCGGTCCTCGCGAACCGGCGGGTGCTGATCCTGCTGGACAACGCGGCGAACGAGGACCAGGTCCGGCCGCTGCTGCCGGGCACGCCGGGGTGCGCGGTGATCGTCACCAGCCGCAACGACCTGCGCGGGCTGAGCGCGCTGGACGACGCCCGCCGGGTCGAGTTGGACCTGCTGGCACCGGCCGAGGCGCACACGTTGATCAACCGCGTGCTGGGTTCCGCACGCGCCGATGCCGAACCGGACGCGGTCGCGGACCTCGCCGCGTTGTGCGGTTACCTGCCGCTCGCGATCAGGATCGCCGCCGCGAACCTCGCGTGCCGGCCGCACGACCGGATCGCGGACGCCGTCGCGGATCTCGCGCGGGGCGACCGGCTCGCGCAGCTCGTGATCAGCGGCGACCGGCGGGCCGCGGTGACGGCGGCGTTCGAGCTGTCGCTGAAGTCGTTGCCGGACGAGGCCGCGCGGCTGTTCCGGCTGCTGGGGTTGTTACCCCGCACGGACTTCACGGCACGCACCGCGTCGGCGCTGATGGGCGTGCACGACGTCCGGGGGCTCATCTCGATGCTGGAGAGCGCGAGCCTGATCGAGCCGCACACCCGCGGCCGGTTCCATGTGCACGACCTGCTGCACCTCTACGCACGGGATCTCGTCAGCGCCGAGGAAGACGCCGAGAAGGCGCGGCTGCGGTTGCTCGACCACTACCTGCACACCACCGACGCGGCACTCGACCTGCTGGCACCGGAGATGTACCGGCTCGACCGGAACGGTACTTCGCGGTTCTCGTTCGACAGCGCGGAGGCCGCACTGTCCTGGTTGGACGGTGAAGGCGAGTCGGTGGCGACCTGTGCGTTGCGGGCCGAGCCCGCGCGCTACCGCTGGGAGCTGGCGGACTCGTTGCGCCGCTGGTGCCGGCTGCGCCGCTGTTTCGACCGGTGGCACGAGACGTCGTCGGCCGGGCTCGCCGCCGCGGAGGAGGAGGACGACCGGCGCGGCCGGGCGGCGATGCACCTCTCGCTCGGCACGCTGCACTGCGAGCTCGACGGGCGGCAGGGCCTCCCGCACCTGGAAGCGGCGCTGGGGCTGTACGAGGAGATCGACGACGAAACGGGGAAGTTCCACTGCCTCAACAACCTCGCCGTGCTCCAAGTCGCGCTCGGCCGCACCCAGGACGCGATCGGCCTGCTGCGCCAGGCTCTGCTGTTGACGGACGACCCGAGGCAAGCTGCCGCCGTGCACCTCAACCTCGGCCTGGCCGCGGCGCGGTCCGGCCGGCTCCGTGAGTCGTTGGAGCACTGCGAGCGAGTGGACTTCGCGCTGGGCGAGATTCACGTGTTGCCGGGCCTTGTGATCGTGGGAACCACCCGGCACCGGCTGGGGCAGCTGGACGAGTCGGCCGAGGCGCTGCGGCGCGGGCTGAAGCTCGCCGAATCGCTGGGGCGGGAGGAGAAGGAGGCCGAGTGCCTGGTCGACCTGGCGCGCGTCCTGCACGCGTCCGGCGACGGGGCCGCCCTCGAACTGGCGGAACGTGCGCTCGTGCAGGCCACGTCGTTCGGGTTCCTGATGCAGCGCGGCAGGGCGTTGGCGACGCTCTCGTTGCTGCGGCTCAAGGCGGGTGAGGTCGAACGGGCGCACGAACTCGCTGTGGAAGCACTGGCGGTGCAACGGGAGACCGGATTCGTTCTGGGGCAGGCGGAGTCGTTGCTCGCACTGAGCCGCGCGGACGACCCGGATTCCGCCGCGCACCTGCGGGAAATGCGAGCGATCGTCGCACGGGTGACCGGAGTCGACGGCGGTGATCCGGCGGGCGTTCTGTGTGAGACTGATTTCGACTGACGGTCTCCGGCGGAGGGAGCGGTTGTGCGGACCGACCTCTTCCCACGCCCCCACCAGCTGCCCGCCGCGATCTCCGACTTCGTGGGACGGGAGGAGCTGGTCCAGTCCGCAGTGGACTTGATCGCCCCGTTTCCGCAGGTGGTGCTGCTGACCGGGCCGGTCGGTACCGGCAAGACGACGGTCGCCGTGCACGCCGCGCACCAGGTGGCGAACGGCTTCTTCCCGGACGGCCAGCTGTTCGTCCGGCTGCGTGGTACGACCCCGTACGAAGTGCTGGGCCGATTCCTCGCCTCGTTCGGGATGTCCGTTCCGGCGGATTTCGCCGCACGCCTGAGCGCCTATCGAGACGCTGTTGCGCGCCAATCACTTCTGTTCGTCCTGGACGACGCGACGAGCGTCGGGCAGGTGACTCCGCTGCTGCCGCACAGTCCTGGGTGCGCGGTGCTCGTGACGTCCCGGCACCGGTTGCGGTTGCCGCACGTGGTCGAGGTCGGCGCGCTGGAACCCGTACAGGCGATGACGTTGCTGGGCAACCAGATCGGTCCCGCACGGCTGTCCGGAAACCATGCGGAAGCCCTGGTGGCTGCCACGGACTGCCTGCCGCTGGCGTTGCGGATCGCCGGCGCCCGGCTCGCGGCGCGGCCGCACTGGCCGATCTCGCTGCTGGTCGACCAGCTCCGTGGCCCGCGGCTGGACGTGTTGGCACACGGCGGTTTGTCCATCCGGGAACGGTTGGAGGAAACGTCCGGCGACCTGAGCCTGCACGCACGCCGGCTGCTGGGTCTGCTGGCCGCGCTCGGAGAACGGCGGTTGCCGTCGTGGGCGCCCGTCGCGGCTTTCGGTGACGTGCGCGGGCAGTCCGCTGTGGACGAACTCGTGTCCGCGCATCTCGTCGAAACCGACGGCTCCGGTTATGTCGTGCCCGCACTGGTGCGGGAGTTCGCGGAGGGGCAGGCATCCACCGCCGACGCCCTGCGGCGCGTGCTCGGCGGCTGGCTGTACCTGGTGGATCACGCGCGGGCCGCGGTGTACGGCGGCGAGTTCTCGGTCGTGCGCGGCTCGTCCGTGCGTCAGGTGGTGCGGCTCGACCCGTTGCTGCGGTCCGACCCGTTGGCGTGGCTGGAATCCTTGCACGCGAACCTGTGCGAGGCGGTGTTGTTGGCAGCCGAGGCCGGCCTGGACGAGCTGAGCTGGGAGCTCGCACACCGGCTCGTGACGTTGTTCGAGACCCGCACCGACTACGACGGCTGGCAACGCACGCACGACATCGCACTGGCCGCGTGCGAGGCGGCGGGCAACCTGCGCGGCTCGGCCGTGCTGCGGTGCTCGCTCGCGTCGTTGCACATCAGCCAGAGCCGCTACGACACCGCGCGAGAGATGACCGTGCTCGCCAAGGACGTCTTCGAGGACCTCGATGATCTCGCCGGGCTCGGGCTGGTCTACCGCAACCTCGGCATCGTGTCGCGGTCGTCGGGTGAGCTGGCACAGGCCCGGCAGTGGTATCAGCGGGCTTTGGCGGTGTACGAACGGCTGAGGGACCCGATCGGACACGCGTCCGTGTTGCAGCTCCTCGCCCAGATCGACCTGTACGACGGCGACCCCGCCGGTGCCCTGTCGAGGCTCAACGCCGCGGTGGACGTGTGCGGCGGGGTGGGGCCGGCTCGCGTGCTGGCGCAGATCAACTACCGGCGGGGCAAGCTGCTGGCCGCCGAGGGACGGCACGACCAGGCTTTCGACGTGTTGACAACGGCTTTGGACCTGGCACGCGCCGCACGGGATCGTCGTGGCGAGAGCTTTGTGCTGTATGCGTTGGGGCGCAACGAGTTCGCGCGCGATCGACGCGGCTCCGCACTGACGTTGCTGCGCGAGGCCGCGGCCATCTGTGACACCAACTTCGACGTCGTCGGCGCGGCCAGGGCCCGGATGGAACTGTCCCGCGTGCATCTCGCGTGTGGCGAAACTCAACTCGCTTCCGAACTGGAGGCAGCGGCTCGTGCGGTTTACTCGGAATTCGGACTGAAACCGGTCCGGGGGGATTTGATCTTCCAGATGTAGGGTACCTGTGAAGTATTGCTCCAACCGAGTGCTTGGCTGGCCGGTAAGATTCCGTTAGGGTCGCATTCGCGAGCAATTGGCGGAGGCGACGGTGTTACCGAAAATCGCCCGAAAATTGATCAAAAATTAGCCACTTGTTCGATTGCAACCAAACCGCTGCTCCGTCCGGGTGGCGCCTTCCACGGCAGGACCACTGGACGCTCACCCAGCGGGACGGGCGTGACGGAGATGTGTGCGTGCAGTGGTGCGAGGTCGGCCAAAAGGGGCTTGTGAGTCGTGAGAATCGGACCAGTCTTGTCTAATGGCATCGCCGGTGTCCGTCCGGCGGACAGTGGCCTCGACGCGGGGGTGGAACGCACCATGGGTGGTGTCCCGACGTTTCCCCACGGCAGGCCATTGACGTGGGCGGACCTGGAGGCGATGCCTGATGACGGGCACCGTTTCGAACTTGTCGACGGGGTGTTGGTGATGAGCCCCTCACCCCGTCCCGTGCACCAGCGGGTCGTCGCCCGGCTGCTGGTGGCGCTGACGGCTGTCTGCCCGCCGGAGCTGGAGGTCCTTCCCGCTCCGGTCGACGTGGTGCTCGCGGACGACACGGTGTTCATCCCGGACCTGGTGGTGGGCCGGCGTGAGCAGTTCACGAAGCAGGCGCTGATGGGACCGCCCGTGCTGGCGGTCGAGGTCCTGTCGCCCCGGACGCGACACGTGGATCTGGAACTCAAGCGGGCGAAGTTCCAGGAAGTCGGCTGCGAGAACTACTGGATGATCGACTACGACAGTCCGTGGATGCGGTGCCTGCACCTCGAAAACGGCGTCTACGTCGAGCAGGCCCGTTCCGACGGCGAAGAGATCGTCGAGTTGCAATTCCCGTTCGCGGTGAAACTGAGCGCCCAGTCACTGGTGCGCTGAGTGCCTGCCGATCGAGATCGGCTGGGCTGAACGGGCGATGCCGCCCTACGAACGTGTAGATCAAGGTTTCACCATCTGGCGTGCCCGTGCGTTGGGCTGGTTGCGTGCATCGCGATACGTCCAACGCGCGGAGGTCCAACGCACATGCAGCCGTTCCAGTTGCCGGAGTTCTACACGCCCTACCCGGCCCGGCTGAACCCGAACCTCGAGCGCGCCCGCGTCCACACGCGCGCCTGGGCGCACGAGATGGACATGATCGACGTACCGCAGCACGGCACGGTGATCTGGACCGACGACGACCTCGAGTCGCACGACTACGCGTTGCTCTGCGCGTACACCCACCCCGACTGCGACGGTGAGACGCTCGACCTCATCACCGACTGGTACGTGTGGGTCTTCTACTTCGACGACCACTTCGTCGAGCTCTACAAGCGCAACCCGGACATCAAGGGCGCCCAGGCGTACCTGGACCGGCTGCCGCTGTTCATGCCGGTCAGCGGCGTCATCACCGAGGAGCCGACGAACCCGGTCGAGAAGGGCCTCGCCGACCTCTGGCGGCGCACGGTCCCGTCGCACTCGGTCGACTGGCGCGAGCGGTTCGCCTACAACACCAAGCACCTGCTCGACGAGTCGATGTGGGAGCTGCACAACATCAGCGCGAAGCGGCTCTCCAACCCCATCGAGTACATCGAGATGCGCCGCAAGGTGGGTGGCGCGCCGTGGAGCGCGAACCTGGTCGAGCACGCGGTCGGTCTTGAGGTGCCAGCGCAGATCGCCCTCTCCCGCCCCATCGGAGTCCTCAGGGACACGTTCAGCGACGCCGTGCACCTGCGCAACGACCTGTTCTCCTACGAGCGTGAGGTGCTCGACGAGGGCGAGCTGTCGAACAGCGTGCTGGTGTTCGAGAAGTTCCTCGACCTCCCCACCCAGGAGGCCGCAGAGGCCGTCAACGACCTGCTGACGTCCCGGCTGCACCAGTTCGAGCACACGGCCGTCACCGAGGTCCCGATCCTGCTCGACGAGCACGCCATCGACCCCATCGGCCGCGCGGCCGTCCTGGGCTACGCGAAGGGCCTGCAGGACTGGCAGGCGGGCGGCCACGAGTGGCACCTGCGGTCGTCGCGGTACATGAACAAGGGCCTCGTTCAGGCGGACACTCCGCTCGGCATGTCCGCGGCGAACATCCTCGGTTCGTACGTCAAGACCATGCCGCAACGGCTGAAGCAGTTCGCCGGCACGCCCAAGATCGTCGAACCCTACGAGGTGCCGTTCCACTTCCCGTTCCCGCTGACGCTCTCCCCGCACCTCGACCAGGCGCGCGAGGAGGTCATCGCCTGGGGCCGGGAGATGGGCCTCCACAGCGAGGGCATCTGGGACGAGGCCAAGCACCGCGGCTTCGACCTGCCGCTGTGCTCGGCCGGACTCGACCCGGACGCGACGCCGTTCGAGCTGTTCGTCTCCGGGGCCTGGCTGACCTGGGGCACCTACGCCGACGACGTCTACCCGTGGGTGTTCGGACGGCTGAGGGACCTCGCCGGGCTGAAGGCGCAGACCATCCGGCTCAAGCAGTGCATGCCGCTCGACCTCGTCCCGCAGCTCGTCCCGGCGAACGCCACCGAGCGCGCGCTGGCGGACCTGTGGCTCAAGACCGCGGCGCCGATGCCCGCGCATTTCCGGGCGACGTTCCGGGAGACCCTCGACGCGATGCTCGACGCGTGGGTGTGGGAAGTCGTCAACATCCAGCAGAACCGCGTGCCGGACCCGGTCGACTACCTGGAAATGCGCCGGTCCACGTTCGGTTCCGAACTGACGACGTCGCTGAGCCGCTTTTCGCATTCGACGACGGTTCCGCCGGAGATCTGGGGAACGCGGGTCGTGCAGACCATGGAGCGGTCGGCCATGGATTACTGCTGCATGCTCAACGACGTCACCTCGTACCTGAAGGAAATCCAGTACGAGGGCGAGGTGCACAACATGGTGAGGGTGATCGAGAGCTTCCTCGGGGTGTCCCAGTCCCGGGCGTTCGAGATCACCTACAAGCTCATGGACGCCCGGCTCGCGCAGTTCGTCAAGTCCGCCGACACCGATCTGCCGAAGCTCTGCGACGACCTGTCGCTCGACGACGCCACCCGTGTGTCGCTGAGCCGGTACGCGGACGAGTTGAAGGACTGGATCGTCGGGATCGTCAACTGGCACAAGGAAACCTCGCGTTACGGCGAGGAGGAGCTGAAGACGCCGGTGAACGCCCACCTGCTGACGGGAGCGTTCCACCGCGGTCCGTCGGGACTCGGCACCTCGGCGGCCAGGGTCACCTCCCGGACCTGAGCCCTGACCGCGGCTGACCGTCGCTGACCACGTTCGGTCAGTGGACGGTCAGCACCGGTCGGCACCTTGTGGGCACCATCGACTCACAGGGGGCAACACCATGAAGAACGTCCTGATCTCCGGCGCCAGCATCGGCGGACCCGCGCTCGCGTACTGGCTGCGCCGCTACGGCTGCACCGTCACGGTGGTGGAGCGGGCGCGCGGTCTGCGGCCCGGCGGCCAGGCCATCGACGTGCGCGGCCCGGCGCTGGAGGTCGTCGAGCGGATGGGCCTCGGCGACCGGCTGAGGTCGTTCGACACCAACATGCGCGGCATGAACATGGTCGACGCCGAGGGCAACGAGCTGTTCCGCTCCACCACGCACACCCTCAGCGGCGGCGACCTCGACAGCCCCGACGTCGAGCTCCTGCGCGACGACCTCGCGAACATGCTGTTCGAAGCGGCCGACGGCGTGGAGTACCTGTTCGACGACACGATCACCTCGATCGACGGCACCCGCGTCACGTTCGAGAAGGCCGCGCCCCGCGACTTCGACGTCATCGTCGGCGCCGACGGCCTGCACTCCAACGTCCGCAGGCTCGCCTTCGGCCCGGAATCGGAGTTCATCAGCCACCTCGGCATGAACCTGGCCGTCTTCACCGCGCCGAACTTCCTGAACCTCGACCACTGGCAGACCTTCCAGCAGGGCGACGTCGTCGGCGGCGGCATCATGAGCGCCCGCTCGAACGCGGAATGCCGTGTCTACATGGGTTTCAACGGCGAGGTCTCCTTCGACCACCGCGACGTCGACGCGCAACGGGCGTTGCTCGCCGAGAAGTTCGCCGACGCCGGCTGGGCGTGGCCGACCGCGCTGAAGCACATGTGGGAGGCGCCCGACTTCCACTTCGACTCTATGAGCCAGATCCGGATGGACTCCTGGTCGCGCGGCAACGTCGTGCTGCTCGGTGACGCCGGCTACTGCGGTTCGCCGTTGTCCGGTCAGGGCACCAGCATGGCGTTGGTCGGCGCGTACGTGCTCGCCGGCGAACTCCGCGACGACCCTTCCACGGCTTTCCAGCGCTACGAGGAGATCCTGCGGCCGTACGTGACGGCCAACCAGGACATGGCGCTGCGCAACCAGGAACGGGGCGGGGCGCCCGGCGACGACTTCACCGAAGTGGTGAACAGCCTCAGTCTTCCCAGCTACTGATACATGTCCTGGATCGCGGTGGTGAGATCGTCCTCCGGAAGCACCCTGCCGGTGAAGCGGGTGACCGCCGTGATCCCCTTCGCGTTGGTGTGCCGCCAGTCGCCGAAGTCGAGTCCGTCGAGTGCGGCGGCGACCTCCGGGTCGTCGCCGAAGTCGGCTTCCTCCCACGGTTCCTCGGACGAGATCAGCTGCCCGTCGCGGGCGAACGACAGCCGCCTGACGGCGTTGACGTTCCAGAAGAGGCTGGCCGCCTTTCCGTTGCGGGACAAGCGTTCCAGTACTTCTCGTTGGGAGCCGACGTAGTTGTTGCACTCCACCACCACGGTTCCGCCGTCGATCTCCACGGCGATGGAGTCCTCTTCGAAGTCGTCGACCACGTCGTCGACGTCGAGACCGTTGACGACGGTGACGGCGCTGCCTCCCCGAGCAGCGCGGGCAGCCACCGCAGCCCGGCCTCCGGCGGGATCCTGACCTCGGGGGCGGGTTCACCGCGCAGGAGATGGCCGACGCGATCCGTCTTCTTGCGCACCAACGGTTCCGAGTGGGGCTCCGGCCAGATCAACAGCTCGTAGTGCTCCTCGTCGTCCCCGTCCCGCCCGCGCGCATGCACTCGAACGCGGAACTCTCCTGGCCACGGCGGCATTCCACCGTGACCGAGCCGCGCGTCACCCTGCTCGGCGGTGAAGCTCGCCTCGGCCACCTCGTCCCAGTGCGTGATCTCCTCCTCACCGGGGACGTCGAGCACCACCCGGACCGACACCGGCACCGTGCCCTCCGCGATCCCGGTGCGCACCGCGAACCCGGTGCTGATCGCTGCCACGAGTCCGGTGGCCCCGAAGTCCGCATTGTCGAGACTCGGCTGTTCCACGAACACGAACTCGTGGGCGAACACCGGAACGTTCGTCGGCCAGGACGAGCCGATGTACTCGGCCCTCCGCTTCTCCAGCACCGCCTGCTCGTACGCGGGAGGCTTCGGGATCGACGGCAACAGCAGCGCGGTCACGCCGATGGCGACACCGATGATCGCCACCGGGTCGGTCGCGGTCGGCGTGCCGATCGCCCGCAGCACCGCCGCCGACACCGCCACGGCCAGTGCGAGATGCGCCGCGCCGTGCTTGGCGATGATCGAGGCTTCGTCTCCGCTCACCTCACTGAGGTCGAGCAGCCCCGCCATCGACCGCACCTGTTCGGTGACCAGTTCGGTCGCGCCGCGGTGGACAGCCGTGACCATGGAGACCGGTGTCTTGAGCGCGCTCTGGCCGTTGGACGAGATGAGCGAGAAGAGGCTGCCGTCCGGGAGCGGCTGCAGGCCGGTCACCACCGCGGCCGGCGCCGTCAGCGTCAGCCCGGCCACGCCCAACTCCAGCGCGCCGAGCAACCGCTCCGCGGTCAGCCCCGCGAAGTCGTCGAGCGCTCGCTGGACGGGCGTGCCGTAGTCGGGACGACCGGTCCACTGGCGCGGTTCGTACCTGCCGAGTTCGGCGGCTGGAGCGGCCGGGATGAGCGCCTCGATCGACGGCACGGCCGCCATGATCATGTTTTCGAATTCCCCCACACCACGATTGTGCCGGTGGATGGCCCAGCTCACAGCCATTTGACTCGGATTGATCCCTCCCGCACGATCCTTGGTTGACAACAGCATCCGCACGCCGCGGGGGAAGCCGGTGAAACTCCGGCACTGACCCGCAACGGTGATAGTCCGACTGCCCGTGGCGCGCGGTAGCTCCACCAACCCCGTCGAGGACCGCGGGGCAGGGAGGCGTAGTGAGACGGACATCCGTGCTGGTCGCGATCATCGCGGCCGCGCTCGTGGCGACACCGCGGGCGCAGGCGGCCGAGGCGCCGGCTGCGGGAACGTGGCTGGCCAGCCAGTTCGCCGGCGGCGACCACCTGCTCAAGGGGCCTGATCTCGTCGATCCCGGGCTGACCGCGGACGGCGTGTACGCGCTGGCGGCGGCCGGTGTCGGCAAGTCCACCGCCACCAAGGCCGCTGCCTGGCTGGCTCAGCCGGAGCAGCTGGCGTTCCTGGTCGGTGACGGTGAGGCCGAGTCGTACGTCGGTGGCCTGGCGAAGCTCGCGCTGGTCGCGCAGACGCTCGGCACCGATCCGCACAAGTTCGCGGGCGTCGACCTGCTGGCGCGGCTTTCGGCGCTGCAGGAGGAATCGGGCCGGTACCGCGACAAGACCGATCCCGAGTGGGACCAGACCAACGCGTTCACGCAGGCGTTGGCGATCATCGTGCTGAAGCGCGCGGCGCTGCCGTTCGACAAGGGGCTGGCGTACCAGGTTTCCACGCAGTGCCCGGACGGCGGTTTCCCGATCGCGTTCGGGCAGCCGACGTGCAGGTCCGATGTGGACGGAACCGCGATGGTGCTGCAGGCACTGCTGGCGGTGGGCGAGAAGTCCGCCGCGCCGAAGGCGTTGGCCTGGCTCGTGGCGCAGCAGAAGGCGGACGGCGGGTTCCCGTCGGCGACGGCGGGCGCGAACGCCAACAGCACCGGGCTCGCGGTCGGCGCGCTCGTCGCCGGTGGCCGTGCGGAGGTCGCGGACAAGGCCGTGGCGTACCTGAAGTCGTTGCAGGTCGGATGTGCCGGACCTGAGGCGCAACGCGGTGCGGTCTCCTACGACAGCACCGGTTTCGAGCTGTACCCGGCGGTGCGCGCCACCACCCAGGCGATGCTCGGCCTTGCTCGGGTGAGCCTCGCCGACGTGTCGGCGTCCTCCGCTTCCGCTGGTGTGCCTGCGATCGACTGCACGACCACGCCTTCTCCGTCGCCCACCGTGCCCGCCCCGGCCGGTCCCGGGACCCCGGCTGACCCGCCGCTCGCCGTCACGGGTCCCGACCAGGTCGTGCCGTTGACCCTGTTCGGTTCCTTCGCGGTGCTCGCCGGTGCCGTCCTGCTCGTCGTTTCCCGTCGTCGGAAGGTTGGTGCCTGATGCGCCGCATGCTTGCCGTCCTCGCCCTCGTCGCGAGTACGTTCGTGGTCACGTCGCCCGCTGCTTCCGCAGCCCAGTGCGCGGGCGTGAAGGTGGTGGTGGACTTCGCCGCGCTGGGCGGCGGCGTCCAGACCGGATGCACCACGACCGACCCGGCCACCGGCCTCCAGGCGCTGACCGACGCCAGTTTCACCTACTCGTTCGTGCCGCGTCAGCCCGGTTTCGTGTGCCGGATCAACCTGCTGCCGAACCCGTGCACCGCCCCCACCACCAGCGCGTACTGGTCGTACTGGCACGCCGCGCCCGGTGGCACCTGGACCTACAGCACCTCGGGCGCGGGCAGCTACAACCCGGCGCCGGGCACCGTCGAGGGCTGGGCGTTCGGCGCGGGCGTGGCCCCGGCAGCCACTCCGTGAAAAGGCTTTTCGCCGCGCTGGCACTGGTAGCCGCGTTCGTACCGGTGCCGGCGCACGCGGCCGGTTGCGACGGCGTGACGGTCGTCGTGGACTACCGCGGTCTCGGGGGAGGCGTGCGGCAGGGGTGCGCGCCGGGCAGTCCGTCGTCGGGGGTGGCGGCGCTGACGGCGGCCGGGTTCGGCTACACCTACGCGTCACGGCAGCAGGGCTTTGTCTGCCGCATCAACGGAAAGCCGGGCGCGGACGCGGACAAGTGCGTCAACACCTCGCCCGCCACGGCCTACTGGTCGTACTGGCACGCACCCGCCGGTGGCGCCTGGTCGTACAGCAACCAGGGCGCCGCGACCTACGTGCCCGCTCGCGGCACCGTTGAGGGCTGGGCGTTCGGGGCTGGAGAACAACCCGGCATCGCCCCGCCCGCGGCTCCGGCACCCCAGCCTCAGCCGCCCGCGCCGCAACCGCCGCCGGTGGGGCAACCTCCGGCCCAGCAACCGCCTGCGGTGACAACGACTACCGCACCGCCCACCTCTTCGGCAGCTCCAACGTCGTCCTCGGTGGTGGCTTCTTCTTCGACGCCTTCGTCGGCGGTGTCGTCGTCGGTGGGGGAGACGTCGACGGCTGTTGAGGAGAAGGCGCAGCAGGCTGAGGAGAAGTCCGGGTCCGGCTGGTTGTGGACGGTGATCGGCGTGGTGCTGATCGCGGCGCTCGTCGTGGCAGGGCTGGTGGTCGCACGCCGTCGGCGTGGTGCGGAAGCCGAGTGAGGCTTCACTCCGGCGCGTGGTGGCTCTGGGCTCTGGGCCTGGCCACCGCCGCCAGCCGCACCACCAACCCGCTGATGCTGGGCCTGATCCTCGCCGTGGCCGGAGTGGTCGTCGTGACCTGCCGGGCGAACACGCTGTGGGCCGGAACCTACGGCGTGTTCCTCAAGTTCGGCCTGCTGATCATCGGCCTGCGCGTGGTCCTGCACGTGTTCCTCGGCGGGATCGCAGGCCCGACCGTGCTGTTCACCCTGCCCCAGGTCCCGCTCCCGGACTGGGCCCAGGGCATCAGGATCGGCGGACCGGTCTCCGCGGAGGGCCTGGTTTTCGCGCTGTACCAGGGTTTGCTGCTCGCGACGATCCTCAGCTGCGTCGGTGCCGCCAACGCCCTCGCGAACCCCAAACGCCTGCTGCGCTCACTGCCCGCCGCGTTGTACGAGGTGAGCGTGGCCGTGGTGGTGGCGCTGACCGTTGCACCACAACTGGTCGCGTCCGCACGGTCGGTGCGCAGGGCTCGTCAGCTCCGCGGCGACACGGCACGTGGTGCGAAGGCGATCCGCACGATGTTGGTGCCGGTGCTGGAAGACGCTCTCGAACGGTCGTTGGTGCTGGCCGCCTCCATGGACTCCCGCGGATATGGCCGCACGGCGGGCATCTCGCGCCGGGACCGGGCGCTGACCGGGACATTGGTGCTGGCCGGGCTGTTCGGGTCCTGCATCGGCATGTACGGGCTGCTCGCCGACGCCTACTCCGGCTGGCCCTTGCTCGCGCTCGGTGGCGTGCTGGCGATCGCGGGCCTGAAGGTCGGCGCGCGCCGGGTGCCGCGCACGCGTTATCGGCCGGACCGGTGGACGGCCAGGGCCGTCGGGGTGGCGTTGAGCGGGGTGCTGGGGGCGGTGGCGCTGGTGTTCTCGGCGGACCCGGCGTTGTCGCCGCCGACGGTTCCGTTGCAGGCACCGGAACTGCCGCTGGTGCCGGCGCTGGCCGTGTTGGTGGCGCTGGTGCCAGTGGCGATCGCGAGGGAAGCATGATCAGGTTCGAGGACGTCACGATCACCTACGCCGAAAAGCCGGTGCTGTCGAACCTCTCGGTGGAGATCCCCGAGGGCGAACTCTGCCTGGTCGTCGGCCGCACCGGTTCGGGCAAGTCGACGTTCCTGCGCGCCGTCAACGGCCTGGTCCCGCACTTCAGCGGCGGCACCCTGGCCGGCCGCGTGCTCGTGGACGGCCGCGACACCTCCCGGTTCCCGCCGCGTGAGCTGGCGGACGTGGTCGGCTTCGTCGGCCAGGACCCGATGGCGGGTTTCGTCGCGGACAACGTCGAGGACGAGCTCGCCTACTCGATGGAGTCGCTGGGCCTGCCCGGTGACGTCATGCGCAAGCGCGTCGAGGAAACCCTCGACCTGCTGGGCCTTGCATCGCTGCGGAACCGTCCACTTGCGACGCTGAGCGGTGGCCAGCAGCAACGGGTCGCGATCGGTGCGGCCCTCACGGCCCATCCGCGGATCCTCGTGCTGGACGAACCCACATCGGCACTGGACCCGGGGGCCGCCGAGGACGTTCTCGCTGCGGTGCAACGACTTGTGCACGACCTCGGGATGACCGTGGTGATCGCCGAACATCGGCTGGAACGCGTCGCCCAGTACGCGGACCGAGCCCTCCTCCTGCCACAAGGCGAGATCGGCGACGTTGGTGAGGTGCTCGCCGCAGCCCTGGTCGCCCCGCCGGTCGTCAGGCTCGCCCAGCTCGCCGGGTGGTCGCCGGTTCCGGTGTCGGTACGAGACGCGCGCCGAGTCGCGGCACCACTGCGCGCCCGACTTCCGCAGCCCGCGACCGAGACCCCGCAAACCTCCAAGCCCGTGCTCGAAGCACGAGACGTCGTGGTGAAGTACGGCGATGTCCAGGCTGTGCAAGGGGTATCTGTCACCGTCGGTGCCGGCGAACGCGTCGCGCTCATGGGGCGCAACGGTTCCGGCAAGTCGTCGCTGCTCTGGGCGGTGCAGGGGAGTGGCAGACGCACGTCCGGCACGGTCGCGGTCGACGGTACCGATCCGAAGACGCTGAAGCCCGCCCAAAGACGCCGAACCGTGGCGCTGGTGCCGCAACAGCCGTCCGACCTGCTCTACCTGGAGACGGTCGCGGAGGAGTGCGCGCAGGCTGACAACGAGACCGGTAAACCGGCAGGAACGTGCCGGAAGTTGTTGGACGGCTTGGCTTGCGTGCCGCAGGACGTCCACCCGCGCGACCTGTCCGAGGGGCAACGGCTGGCGCTCGTGCTCGCCGTGATGCTGACCGGCGCCCCGGACGTGCTGCTGCTCGACGAACCGACGCGCGGCCTCGACTACCCGGCGAAGGAAGCGCTCGCCAGGGTCCTGAAGGACCTCGACAGCGCGATCGTGCTGGCCACGCACGACGTCGAGTTCGTCGCCGAGTACGCGACACGGGTGATCGTGATGGCCGAGGGAGAAATCGTCGCGGACGGCCCGGCGCGCGAGGTCGTCACCTCGTCACCGATCTTCGCCCCGCAGGTCAGCAAGATCCTCGGGCCGTGGCTCACGGTCGCCGACGTCGAGGCAGCCCTGTGATCGCGATCAAGAGCCGGTCCGCGGTCGCCCTGCTGGTGTCCGGCGTGATCGGCCTGGCGGCGTTCACCTGGCCGCTGTTCGTCGCGCCGTCCAGCGACATCGCGCACGGCGGCGACGCGCCGTGGACGTTCGCGTTGCTGCTGCCGTTGGTGCTGGCCGTCGTGCTCGCTGAGCTGAGCGACAAGGGCTTGGACTCCAAGGCGATCGCGATGCTCGGCGTGCTGTCCGCGCTCGGGGCCGCGATCAGGCCGCTCGGCGCCGGCACCGCGGGCATCGAGACGATCTTCTTCCTGATGGTGCTGAGCGGCAGGGTGTTCGGGCCGGGGTTCGGGTTCGTGCTGGGCAACACCACGTTGTTCGCCTCGGCGCTGCTGACCGGCGGTGTCGGCCCGTGGCTGCCGTACCAGATGCTCGGCGCGGCCTGGGTGGCTCTCGGCGCGGGCCTGCTGCCGCGGTGGCGTGGCAAGGCCGAGATCGCGTTGCTGGCGGGGTACGGCGTGATCAGCTCGCTGCTCTTCGGGTTCCTGCTGAACCTGTCGTTCTGGCCGTTCGCGGTCGGCGAGGGCACGTCGGTGAGCTTCGACCCGGACGCGTCCGCGGGCGCGAACCTGGTGCGGCTGGCGGCCTTCACGCTCGCCACCTCGCTCGGCTGGGACCTCGGGCGAGCCGTCACCACCGCCGTTCTCGTGGTGGTGACGGGCCCCGTGCTGCTCCGGACGCTGCGCCGAGCAGCGCGGAAGGCGGCTTTCGAGCCGGTCTCGAAGAAGAAATTGGCTCAGACCATTGACGACAAAAGGGATGTTTGAGCAGGCTGAGGACAGGGTCGCCGCCCCTGACTCGTGAGGAGGAGCCGTGAGAACTCGCGTTCTCGCCGCGGTCATCGCTGTCACCGCAGCGCTGTCCGTGAGCGCGCAGTCGCAAGCCGCGGAGCCGTTGCAGAGCCTGGTCCCCGTTCCGGTCTCGGCGCAGGCCAGAAGCGGTGTCACGCACACGCTGACGGCAGCCACGAAGATCTACACAGCCCCTGCCGCGCGCGACGTCGGCACCTTCCTCGCCGGAGTCCTGCGGCCCTCGACCGGCTACGCGCTGCCGGTGTCCGACGCGGTGGGAACCCCGGCGGACGGAATCTCCCTGCTGCTCTCGGGCGCGCCGGGCACCGTCGGCCAGCAGGGTTACCAGCTGGACGTCGCCGCCGGCGCCATCGTGGTGCGCGCCAACACGTCGGAGGGTCTGTTCGCGGGCGTGCAGACGCTCCGGCAGCTGTTGCCCGCCGCCGTGGAAAGCGCGACCACGCAACCCGGTCCGTGGACCGTGCCGGGTGCGCTGGTCGTCGACTACCCCCGGTTCTCCTACCGCGGCGCGATGCTCGACGTGGCCCGCCACTTCCACCCGGTCTCCACGGTCAAGCGCTACATCGACCAGCTGGCCCTGTACAAAATCAACTACTTCCACCTGCACCTGAGCGACGACCAGGGCTGGCGGATCGTGATCGACAGCTGGCCGCGGCTCGCGACGTACGGCGGCAGCACGCAGGTCGGCGGCGGCCCCGGCGGTTACTACACGAAGGCGCAGTACAGCGAGATCGTGCAGTACGCGGCCTCGCGCAAGATCACGGTGATCCCCGAGATCGACATGCCGGGCCACACCAACGCGGCGCAGGCCTCGTACGCGGAGCTGAACTGCAACGGCCAGGCTCCGCCGCTGCGCACGGACATCGAGGTCGGCTATTCCTCGTTGTGCGTCAACAAGGACATCACCTACCAGTTCATCGACGACGTGGTGCGTGAGATCGCGGCGCTGACGCCCGGCCCGTACTTCCACATCGGCGGCGACGAGGCGCACGCGACCTCCGACGCCGACTACCAGACGTTCATGAACCGCGCCCTGCCGATCGTCAAGAAGTACGGCAAGACAGTGCTCGGCTGGCACGAGTTCGTGAAGACCACGACCGACACCACGGCCATGCCGCAGTACTGGGGCACCACGACGTCCAACGCCACGGTGCAGGCAGCGGCGGCGCGCGGCAACAAGGTCATCATGTCGCCCGCGAACAAGGCGTACCTGGACATGAAGTACAACTCCAGCACGCCGCTGGGCCTGTCGTGGGCCGGTCTGATCGAGGTCCAGACCGCCTACGAGTGGAACCCCGGCACGCACCTCAGCGGTGTCCCGGAGTCCGCGGTCCGCGGCGTCGAAGCTCCACTGTGGACCGAGACGATCGTGACCGGGCGGGACATCGAGTTCATGGCCTTCCCGCGGCTCGGGGCGATCGCCGAACTGGCCTGGTCGCCGTGGTCCACGCACAACTGGGACCAGTTCAAGGTGCGCCTGGGCAACCAGGGCCCGCGCTGGACGACCATGGGCATCAACTTCTACAAGTCGACGCAGGTCCCGTGGGACACCGGCGGCCCGCCGCCCGGCCCCTGCTCGCAGCCGGCGTGGGAGCGCGACAAGGTCTACACCGGCGGCAACGTGGTCTCGCACAACGGCCACAAGTGGACCGCCCAGTGGTGGACGCGGGGCGAGGAGCCCGGCACCACCGGCCAGTGGGGCGTCTGGCGGGACGGCGGCGTCTGCTGAGTTCTGCTGGGTACTCCGTGGCACATGACGGATCCGGAAGAAGCGGAAGAGTTCGCGGAACACGCCGGTGTCGACCCCACGCCTCAGGAGGTCGACGAGTACCGCGACATGACAGAACCGGGTGAGTGGCGCGCCGACGAGAAGATGGGGCCGGGCGGCGCGCCCGCACCGCAGGGCGGGGAGGACCCGACCGGCGCCTCCGGTGCGTGATCCGGTGCGGGCGAGTACAGCTCGCCCGCACCGGGTACCAGAACGTCGTGGATGCCCGAGTTGCCGTATTTGCCCCGTCCCCTCAGCTGACCGTCACCGTCGAGGACCTCGACGGCGAGCCCGACGTGCACCTGCACGCGGGCGGCCAGGGTTTCTGGCAGTCGAGAATGATCGCCGCGCTGGGCGTCGAAGCCGTGGTGTGCGCGACGTTCGGCGGCGAGACAGGCCGTGTGCTCCGCACCCTCTTGGAAGGCGAGCACGTCGAACTGCGCGCGCAAGACGTCGCCGCGCGCAACAGCGCGTATGTGCACGATCGTCGTGACGGCGACCGTTCCGAAATGGTCGAGATGCCGCCGGACGCGTTGTCCCGGCACGAGCTGGACGACCTCTACGAGTCGGCGTTGGTCGAAGGCATTCGCGCGGGCACGGCCGTGTTGAGCGGCCCCTCCGACGATCGCGTGCTGCCCCACGAGACCTACTACCGCCTCACCGCCGACCTGACCAGCAACGACTGCCGCGTGATCGTCGACCTGTCCGGCGACCGGCTCGCTGAAGCGGTGCGCGGCGGTCCGCACGTCGTGAAGGTGTCGCACGAGGAACTGGGAGAGGAGGACGTGCCCAAGCTCGTGCAGAAGGCCCGGGACATCGCTTCTTCTGGCGTGCGCGGCGTCGTGGTGTCACGTGCGGACGAACCGGCGTTGGCCCTGCTCAACGACCAGTTGTACTTCGTGCGAATGCCTCAGTTGCAACCCGTCGACACCCGCGGCGCCGGCGACTCGATGACCGCAGGGATTTCGGCGGGCCTCGCGCTGGGTATGTCGTTGGAGGACGCGGTGAAGCTCGGCGCGGCCGCCGGTGCGGTCAACGTGACGCGGCACGGCCTCGGCAGTGGCGGGGGAGAAGCGGTGCGTGAGCTGGGCAAACGCGTGGAACTGGAGCCGATCGAGGAATGAGCGGATGCGCGCGCTGATCACCAACGACGACGGAATCGACTCGCCCGGCCTCACCACTCTGGCCTCTGCCGCTCTCGACCGCGGCCTCGAAGTGGTGGTGGCGGCGCCTAGTTCCCAGGCCAGCGGCACGAGCGCGTCGGTCGCGGCCCTCGGCGACAGCGGCCGGGTGCTCAGCGAACGCCGGACGCTGCCCGACCTCGACGTGGAGGCCTACGCGGTAGCCGCACATCCTGGCCTGATCTCGCTGATCGCGTGCCGCGGCGGCTTCGGCGGCAAACCCGACGTGGTGCTGTCCGGCGTGAACCTCGGCGCGAACGTCGGCCGCGCGATCCTGCACTCCGGCACGGTCGGCGCCGCCCTGACCGCCCACCTCAACGACGTCACGTCGCTGGCGGTGTCGCTCGACGTGGGATTGGACGGGCCCGAACCGTTGTGGGAGAAGGCGGGCGAGGTCGTGCGCGCGGTGCTGCCGTTGTTGCTGGAGATGCCCGCGGCGTCCATCATCTCGCTGAACGTGCCGAACATCGTTGACGTGCAAGGACTTCGCTGGGCGGAGCTGGCGCGGTTCGGCACCGTGCAGAGCCGCGTGGACGACGTGGGCGACAACGAGGTCGAACTGGTCCACGTCTACGCCGAGGAATCGCTCGTGCCGGGCACGGACACGGCCCTGCTGGCCGACGGCTTCGCGACCCTGACAGCGCTGCGCTCGGTGGACCGCGACGTCAGTTCGGAGCGCGCTTTGCCGGCCTGGCCAGCGTGATCACGAGCCCGATCAAGGCCGTCCGCACCTCGAGAAAACTTTCGGTGGTCACATCGTTGAGGGAGAAAGCCAACGTCCCGAACGAAAGCAGCAACAAGATTCCGTACATCCGTGCCAGGTCGTGCCGCCACGCCATCGCGACGCCCAGCGCCCCGACCCCGACCTGGATCACGTGGTAGTTCGGGTCCAATCCGAACACGTCGAACCAGCCGAACGCGAGCTGCAACAACCCGGCCGAGAGGGTGAGCATCTGTGGCCTCGTGAACTCCAGTTCGTTGCTCAGCAAGGCCATAGTTCGTCCTACCCTTCGGATCGCCGCCAGACCGCGTCGTACTTCGCTTGTCGTTCGCGGTCCTGCGCGGCGTTTCGCTCCCGGCGCCCCTGAGTCGCCGACCCTCGTGGGTACCCGTACTTGGTGAGCCGGTAATCCACACTTTCGGGCGCGTAGGACAATGCGAAGTACAGTCCTACAACGAAACCGAGCCCACCGCACGCAATTGCCAGCGGCCACGGCGAGCCGAGCCCGTACACGAGCGCCAGGGTGATGACCGTGACCAGCGGCGTGACCTGCACCAGGCTCCTGATCGTGAAGCGCACCAACCACTTCGGACCGGTCACGTCCTCGAAGACGAACTCGCGGTACTCCTGCGGCACCCTGCCGCCCGCGTAGTACCAGACCTTCAGCGCGGGGTTCATCTCGTGGCCTTGGCGATCACCTTGTGCAGCACGACGTTGAGCTGCGCGAGCTCCTCGAACGACATGTCCAGCTGCTCCACGACCTTGAAGGGGATCTTCAACGCTTCATTTCGCAGTTCCTGACCTTTGTCGGTCAGGGTCAGGGCCAGCGCGCGCTCGTCGGCCCTGTCCCGCTGACGCTGGACGTAACCGATCGACTCGAGGCGCTTCAGCAGCGGGCTGAGGGTGCCGGGGTCGAGCTGCAGCGCGTTGCTCAGGTCCTTGACGGTGCGCGGGGACCGTTCCCAGAGGGCCAGCATCACCAGGTACTGCGGGTGGGTGAGGTTGAGCGGCTCCAGGATCGGGCGATAGACCGCGATCACCGTCCGGCTGGCCACGGCGAGGGCGAAGCAGACCTGCCGTTCCAGCTCGAGCGGGTTCTCCGGAATGCTTGGTGTACTAATCATTTGTGTACACGGTAACTCGCGGGCGCGCTCGAGTCCAACCGGTGTGGCGCACTGCTCACCGCTGTGACGGCGCCTGCAAGTACCACCAACCCAAGGCCAAATCGCCTTTGAATGCACCCAACCTGTTCGGCGCCCGACGAACAGGTTGGGTGCAGTTATGAGCCCGATGACGTTGAGTTGGTGGTACTTGCAGACGCCGTCAGCTCAGGCCTGAGGGCTTCGGCGAGCACCTCGGCCACGACGGCCGCGCCCGCCGGGGTCATCACGGTGCCGCCGTGGTCGACCTCGTTGATCAGCACGGGTTCGTGCAGCACCGGGAGTTCGGCGCGGAAGGCCTGGGCCTGTTCGACGGTGTAGGCGGGCGGGGAGTCCGGGCCGGTGCTCCACTCGGCGTGCACGAACCACGTCGGCATGGTCAGTTCCTGCCAGCGCGACTCGCCGAACACGACGTCGGTGGCGTCGGCGATGAGGGTGTCGCCGGGCAGCCTCAGGTGGCCGTCGTCGGTCAGGTCGTGGGCGAAGTAGTCGTGGATCAGCGGGTCGGTGGCGTCGATCAACGGGTTCACCATCGCTTGGACGGCGAGGTACTCGTCGACGGTCCAGGTGCGTTCCTGGGCAGCGAGTTGCGGGGCGAAGGCCGCCGAGAGCGTTTCCTGGGTGAGTTGCGCGTGTGCGGGCATGGGGAAGCCGCCGTCCACGAGCACGAGCGCGCGCACTCGGTCTGGGTGGCGCACGGCCAGTTCGACGGCCACGTGCGCGCCCATGGACATGCCGCACACCGTGACGGCGGCGAGGTCCAGCGCGTCGAGCACGCGGAGCATGTCGTCGGCGTGTTGCTTGATCGTTGCGCCGGGGAGGGCCGTGCTGTCGCCGCGGCCGCGCAGGTCGGGGGTGATGAGGGAGAAGTTGTGGGCGGCGACCCAGTTCCACAGCTTGCGACTGCCGCTTACGCCGTGGATGGCCAGCACTGGTGCGGTGTCGCCGTCGTGCGTTTCAACGGCTAGTTGGCCGCCGTCTACTGGAACGAGCATGCGGACTCCTTAGGCCTTGCCTGGGTTGAAGAGGTTCAACGGGTCGAGGGTGTTCTTGATGGCTTGTTGCACGGCGCACGCGTCGGGGCCGAGTTCGCGGATCATGCCGTCGCGCTTGAGCAGGCCCACGCCGTGTTCGCCGGTGACGGTGCCACCCAACGCCAGAGCGTGGTTGATGATGTCGTCGAACGCTGCCTGCGCGGCGATGCGCGCGTTGTCGTCGCCGGGTGGGGTGATCAGCAACGGGTGCAGGTTGCCGTCGCCGGCGTGCGCGATGGTGGCGATCTGGACGCCGTGCTTCGCGCCGATCGCCTCGATGTGGGCGAGCATCTCGGGCACCTTCGACCGTGGCACGCACACGTCTTCGGTGAGCAGTGGGCCGAGGCGTTCGAGGGCCGGGTAGGTGAGGCGGCGGGCGGCGAACAGGGCTTCTGCCTCGGTCGAGTCGGTCGAGCGTTCGGTCCAGACAGCGCCCGCGTCGGTGAACGCCGAAACGAGCCCCGCGGCGTCCTCCTCGGAATCCGCCCGCGCCAGCAGCATGGCTTCGGTGTCCGGCTCGATGCCGAGGTGTTTCCAGTCCTCGACGGCTTGCAGGCAGGCGCGGTCGATCAGTTCGAGTGCGGCGGGCTGGAGGCCTCGGCTGGTGCCCAGTGCGACGGCCTGACCTGCGTCGACGAGATCGGAGAAGGCGCCGACGACAGTGCTGGCAGGGCGTGGGGCGGGGCGCAGGCGCAGGGTGATCTCGGTGACGACGCCGAGCGTGCCTTCGGAACCGACGAGCAGGCTGGTCAGGTCGTAGCCGGCGACGCCCTTGTTGGTGCGCCTGCCCAGTTTGACGGCCGTGCCGTACTCGACGGGGCCGCCCATCACGACCTCCAGGCCGAGCACGTAGTCGCGCGTCACGCCGTACTTCAGGCAGCAGAGACCGCCCGCGTTGGTGGCGACGTTGCCGCCGATCGTCGACCACGGCGAGCTGGCTGGGTCCGGCGGGTACCAGAGTCCTTGTGCGGCAACGGCTTTCTTGAGGTCGTCGTTGACCACGCCCGGCTGCACGACGGCGAGGAGGTTGTCCGGATCGATCTCGATGATCCGGTTCATCCTGCTGAGGTCGAGGACCAGGCAGCCGTCGGTGGCGTTGGCGCCGCCGGACAACCCGGTGCCCGCGCCCCTCGGCACGATCGGGATGTTGTTCCCGGCGCAGGCTTCCACGGCCTGCTGAACGTCCTCAGTGGACTGCGGCCGGAACGCGGCGAACGGCGTGCCCGCCGGTGCCCACTCCGCCTCGTCGTGGCTGAGGCCGGCCAGCGTGTTCGGGTCGGTGATGAGGCCGGGCAGTTTCATGACCGCTCCAACGCGCCGTGGGCGGCCTTGTGCACGATCCGTTCCAGTTCCGCGCCCCACGCTTCTGGCGTGGTGTCCGAGTGGATCGGCACGACGCCGAACCCGGACACCGCGAAACGCGCGAAAAGCACCAGGTCAAAGGCCTGTGCGGGGGAGGCGAGCGGTGGCGTGAGGATCGTGGCGATCTGCGCTGCGCCGGTGTTGAGCTCCTGCGTGCCGGTGGCGATGAGGTCCGGTTCGCGGATGATCACGGCGCGGCGGCCCAGTTCGAGAGCCCACTGCTCGGGCGTGATGGTGTCGATCGCCCGGCGCACGGCGTTCGTCAGCGCCGCAACGGGATCCGGGTCCGGGGTGAGCGCGCGGACGACCCGGCTGAGGAACGCGTCGAACCAGAAGATCGCGGCCTTGGTGCCGAACGTGCGGAACAACGTGCGTTCGGAGACGCCCGCGCGGTCGGCGATCGCCTTGGTCGACGTGGCGGCGAAGCCCTGGTCGAGGCACAGGGCGATGGCCGCCTCCTGGACGGCCAGGCGGGTGCGCAGGTCCTTCGCGGCGCGCGTGGTCAAGGTGTCCACGTTGCCACGGTAGCGCGAAGTGTCAGTTACTGCCAGATTTTATGTCAGTTGCTGACAAAGTGTTGGTGGTGGGCGTTGGGGTAGACGACTGGCATGGCTCGCACAACGGTCGTCATCGCCTCGCGCAACAGGGCGAACAGCCTGCTGCGGACGCTCACCCACCTCAGCGAGCTCGCGGCGCCGGTGATCCTGGTCGACAACGCCTCCACCGACGACACGGTCGCACGAGTGCGGCAGGACTTCCCGCAGGTGACGGTGCTGGAGTCGGCGGTGAACCTCGGCGCGGTCGCACGCAATCTCGGCGTGCGGCTGGCGCGGACACCGTTCGTCGCCTTCGCGGACGACGACTCTTGGTGGGCCCCTGACGCGTTCGAACGAGCCGAGCCGATCTTCGACGACCACCCGGATCTAGCGTTGATCGCCGCGCGCACCCTCGTCGGGCCTGAGGAAACCCCGGATCCGATCACGCCGCTGCTGCGCCACAGCCCACTGGGAGTCGGCGTCGCGGGGCCCGCGGTGCTCGGGTTCATGGCGTGCTCGGCGATCGTGCGGCGGCAGGCCTTCGTGGAGGCGGGCGGGTTCAGCCCGATCTTGTTCTTCCGCGGCGAGGAAACGCTGCTGTCGTGGGATCCCGCCGCGGCGGGATGGGCGCTCTGCTTCGTCGAGGACGTGGTGGCGCACCACCATCCGGCTCCGGAACGGGCGCCGGGTGGTGAACTCGTCGAGCGGCGCAACGCGGTGCTGGTCTCGTGGATGCGTCGCCCGGTGCACCAGGCGCTGGCGGCGTCGCTGAAGGACCCGCGGGCGTTCCGGGCGGCGATGCCCCGGCTGCGCCAGGCGCTCCGGCAGCGGCGAGCGCTGCCGGAGCACCTGGAAGCACAGATCAGGAAAGTGAGCGCACAGCCGCGGCGAGGCGGGTGATGCCCTCGTCGATCTGCTCCGGCGTGACGCCCGAGAACGCCAGGCGGATGGCGTTGTCGCCGCCCTCCAGCAGGAAGTCCGAGCCCTTCACGAACTCGACCTCGTGCTCCTTGGCGACCGGGACCAGCTTCTCGATCGACACGCCCGGCAGCTCGACCCACATGAAGTAGCCACCCTGCGGCGCGGTGAAGACGGCCTCCGGGAGTTCGCGCTTCAGGGCCGTGACGAGAGCGTCGCGGCGGGCGCGCAGGGCGGTGCGGACGTTGACGACCGACTCGTCGAGACGGCCGGAGCGGCAGTACGAGTTCACGATCGACTGCGCCACCATGTTCGGCGAGATGTACGTGGTGGTGGCGATGTCCTGGACCTTCTTGATGATCGCCTTCGGGCCCACCAGGTAACCGCAGCGGATGCCGGGCGCCATGGTCTTCGAGAACGACGACGCGTAGACGACCTTGT
This sequence comes from Lentzea miocenica, assembly GCF_033949945.1. NCBI lineage: Bacteria > Bacillati > Actinomycetota > Actinomycetes > Pseudonocardiales > Pseudonocardiaceae > Lentzea > Lentzea miocenica. Next base: position 99,692 of record NZ_JAXAVW010000017.1, on the reverse strand, counting down.
CGTTCTTGTCCTGCGACAGCATCGTCGGCAGCGGCTCGCCCTCGAAGCGGACCTTGATGTACGGGTCGTCCTCGAACAGCACGAAGTCGAACTTCGCGGCGAGCTCCAGCAGACGCGCGCGCTTCGCCTCGGACAGCGTGTAGCCGGCCGGGTTGTGGAAGTTCGGGATGATGTGCGCGAGCGAGGGCCGCACGCCGCTCTCGAGCAGCTGCTCCAGGGCGTCGACGTTGATGCCGTCGGTCTCCAGCTCGATGGCGTGGATCTTGGCGCCGCGCTGGCGCAGGTTCAGCAGCGTGCGGTCGTAGGTCGGCGCCTCGACCACCACGTCGTCGCCCGGCTGGACGAGCAGTTCGAACAGGAACGCGTCGGCCTGCATCGAGCCGTTGGTGACGAGCACCTGCTCCGGCGCGACACCGTGCTGCTCCGCGATCCAGCCACGCAACGGCACATAGCCCACGCTCGTGCCGTACGCGAACGTGCCGCCGGGGTCGTCCGTGAAGGCTTTCTGCGCCGCTTCGCGCAGACCCTCCTGGTCGATGATGTCGAGAGAGGGCGCTCCGCGCGTGAACAGGATCGAGGCCATGCGCGGAGCGTACAACTCCCAGTATTTGGGCTACGGCCTATATACGTAAGTGTTGAGCTGCTGCACGGCCTGAGCCGCGTTGCCCAGGTGGTAGAGATCAACCGCCAGGAAGTTCGGCTTCTTCCTGGCCGCCGGCTGGCAGAACTGCTGGGCACGGTTCAGAAGCTTCCCGTTGTCCGTCGTGGCAGTGCTCGTGAACGGAACATCGCGGAAGTGGTTCATCACGAACAACGGCTGGAACGCGCCCGTCGCCGTGAGCGGTTTTTCATCCCATCGGCTGTAACAGGACCAATCGGAGTTGCCCAGCCCCGGACCCATCGACCAGTAGTTCTCGACGGTCCAGTCCTTCTGGTACAGCACGCCCGAGTCCTCGCGACCGTCCTTGCCGTGGTCGGTGAAGATGATCAGGCGCTTGTTCGCGCTCTGCAGCTGGCTCCGGGTCGGCCACCCGTTCTGCTGCACGCCGTCCGCCTGGTAGAGGACGTCGCCCAGCCCCTGCACCTTGCGCAGCTCGGCCCGCAGCGTGTTCGCGTCGACGTAGTCCTCCAGGAAGACCGTGATGATCTCGCTGCGGTTGGTGCGCAGGAAGTCCACGATCCGCTGGACGTCGACGTTGAGCGCCACCGGCTTGCTCACGAGCGTGCAGCTGTTGTGGCAGAGGATCGCGCCGTCCGGGGTCTGGTGGATGTCCAGCATGAAGCCCCGCACGCCGTCGTTCAGCTGCTGCACGATGCCGCGCGTCTGGTTCTTGGCGAGGTTGATGAACGGAGGCGCGAACCCGCCGTCCACCCCGTTCGCATAGGCGTTGTGGGCCGTCAGGAACGTCATCTGGTCGAGCCGCGGATCTGCCGGCATCGCGTCGGTCCGGGCCTGCGTCGGCGTCAGGTACCAGCGGGACTCGCCGTTGAGGCTGAAGAATTCCCATTGATCACCGAACTGACGCGGCTCGTGAACCGTATCCCCCTGTGAACACGAACCCATGGTGAGCTGACGGGTGATGCACTGGCCCGGCGAGTCGGTGTTCTCGAACCTCCCGTCGCTCAGCCGCCACTGCTGGCGGCCTTCGTTGCCCTTGGGCCGGTTGAGGGCCAGTCCACCGCCGCTCTGGGCGACGTTGAGGCCGGTCCTGACACTGGTGACGTAGTACGTGCCCGACGGAGCCGCGTGAGCGGTCGTGGGCACCAGGGGAAGTAGCAGCAGGGCTGCGACGGCAGGGAGGTATCGCACGGTGACCAGAGTCACCCACTTGAGTGAAACATGAAACGTCCTCAGCTGTTTGGACGTTTAACACTGTGGGTATCCCTGGTGACGTCGGGGCCTCATGTAGAGCAGAACAACTCCAAGGCAGCCGTCGCCCAACCGAAGGGTTAGGGCCGGTACTCGGGCGCCGCCTTCACAAGCCGCGCAGGGTTCGACTCCCTCGGTTGCCACGTTCGCTTCGTCCGTTCCCGCGGCGGAAGCGCAGGCGTCGCGGTCGACGGGCCGCGGCGCGCGCTTCGTTCTGGAACGGTGGATCGCCGCTGAACGTCACGTCGGTATCGCGGCGGGCCGACTCGCTTGACGTGGCGTCGGCCGAGTCTTCGCGGCGCGGTCTGTGGCGGGACTTCGCCAAGGCGCGCAGCCGATCACCGACGTACTGCAGGGCCTCACGCAACTGTTCCTTGTTCGCCTCGGCGCGGCGATCGACACCCATCACGTCGTTCAGCTCCTTGTTGACGGAGCCCGGATGGCGACTCGTCGCCAGGGCCAGCACGTAGGCCGCCTTGTTCAGGGAACTCCGCAACTCAAGCGGGTCGGGCCGTGCCATCACCGGAACCACCAGCCTTTCGATCATCGTGAGTCTCCGAACGAGCTATGTGACCACGATGACAGACGGGTCTGACAGTTTTCGGAAGCCCAGCTCAGGGGCGGTTTCAGGCACAAAAGAAGCCCGCCCGGTCCTAAAACCGAGCGGGCCCCGAGAAGCTCAAATCAGATGGCGCGAACAGCCTGTGCCTGCGGTCCCTTCTGACCCTGGCCGATCTCGAACTCCACGCGCTGCTGCTCTTCCAGCGACTTGAAGCCGTTGCCCTCGATCTGCGAGTAGTGCACGAAAACGTCCGGACCGCCGCCGTCCTGCGCGATGAATCCGAAGCCCTTCTCGCCGTTGAACCACTTCACGGTGCCCTGCGCCATACCGATTGCTCCCTAGAGTTCGTCCCCCGTCGCGCGGGGGTGCGCGGGCAGTCTGCCAGTCACGGGTCTCTCTCACATCGTGGTTAGCCCGGTGGTGTGACGAAGTAAGTTGAACCGGGTACCACCGAGAGGAGCAGGGATGAGCAACTGGCTGGCCGTCGCGCACGAAGTGGCGGCGACGCTCAGGTCCGACGCGGCGGATCGGGACCGGGCCAACCAGCCACCTGCCAAAGAAGTGGAACTGCTCAGGCAGAGCGGCCTGCTGAACGTCGGCGACTGGGCCGACCAGCAGCGGATCAACCGGATCATCGGGGCCGCCGACGCGAACGTCGGGCACCTCCTCGGGTACCACTACCTGCAGATCTGGCGCAGCGGGCTGTTCGACGCCCAGTTCAGCAAGGCGCCGGACCAGTTCTGGGCGGGCGTCAGCAACCCGCTCGACGCGGCGCTCGAACTCACGCCCGCCAACGGCGGATTCGTCCTCAACGGACGCAAGACGTTCGCCACCGGAGCGAGCGTGGCCGACCGGCTCGTGGTCAGCGCGACCCGCACGGACAACGGCGAGAAGCTCACCTTCCTGCTCGACGGCAAAGCGGACGGAATCACCTACCTGGACGACTGGGACAACATCGGCCAGCGCCTCACCGCGTCCGGTGGCGTGCAGTTCGAGAACGTCGCGGTGACCGAGGTCCTCGGCGTGCAGCCGGCGAACGAGGACCCGCGGCTGAGCCTCGCCGCGATCGGGTTCCAGCTCGTGCTCGCCCAGATCTACGTCGCGCTCGCGGAGGGCGCGCTCCAGGAAGCCGCCGACTACACCCGCACGAAGACCCGGCCGTGGTTCGTCAGCGGGGTCGAGCAGGCCACGGACGACCCGTACATCGTCGTCGCGTACGGCGAGATGGTCGCGCAGACGAAGGCCGCCGGGCTGCTCGCCGACGAAGCGGCCAAACAGCTGTGGGAAGCGTCAGAACTCGGCCGGCACCTCACGTCCGCCAAGCGCGGCGAGGTCGCGGTCACCATCTCCGAGGCCAAGGTCGTCAGCACCAAGCTCGTCAACGACGTCACCAGCCGCATCTTCGAGCAGATCGGCGCGCGCGGAACGGCCGGCAAGTACGCCGTGGACCGCTTTTGGCGCAACGCCCGCACGCTCACGCTGCACGACCCTGTCGTCTACAAGGCCCGCGAAGTCGGCGAGCACTTCCTGACCGGCGCGCGCCCCGCCTACACCGGGTACAGCTGATGCAGCCGGTGCTCGCCGACTCGGTGAGGCTCACCGACGACGGCGTGCTGATCCTCGACCGCCGGCAGTTCCCGTTCGAGCGCAACTGGGTGCTGTGCCGCACGGCCGAAGACGTCGCGCGGGCCATCGAGGACATGGTCACCCAGTCCTCCGGCCCGTACTTCGCGGTCCTCTACGGCATGGTCCTCAAGGCCCGAACGCTCGAAAACATGCCGTACGAACAGGCTCGCTCGGAACTCGCGGCCACCGCGCACGTGCTCGAGAACACCAGGCGCACCAACAACGCCCTGCGCAAGGCGACCAAGATCGTCCTGGAAACGGTGGACAAAGCCCAGGACATCACCAAGGCACTCGAAGGCGCGCTGGAAGGCGATCGCAGGTACCGCGCCAAGAGCCAGGCCTTGGGCGAGCACACCGCGAACCTGTTGCCCGACAACGCCACGGTGCTGACGCACTGCTGGGCAGACCTCTACCTCACGGAGACGGTCAGAGCAGCCCAGAACCAGAACAAGACCCTGCGGTTCTTCTGCACGGAGACCCGGCCCTACCTGCAAGGAGCGAGGCTCACCGCCGAAACGTTGATCGAGATGGGTGTCGACACCACGCTCATCACGGACGGCATGGGCGCCGCGATTCTGCAAAGCGGTGAGGTCGACGCATTGGTCACGGCGGCCGACAGGGTCACCATGGACGGGCACGTCGTCAACAAGGTCGGCACACTGGGGCTGGCCGTGGCCGCTCATGCGTTCGGCGTACCGTTCCACGCCCAGGTGCAGGCACCCGATCTGCAGGCGCCCACGACGCGGCACGTGGAGATCGAGTACCGCGACGGCGCGGAAGTGCTGCAGGTGCTCGGCAGACCCAGTGCCACGCCGAGGGTGAAAGGGCTGTACCCGGCGTTCGACGTGACGCCGCCGCGGTTCGTGACGGACGTGGTGACGGACCGGGGTGTCTACGACGCCGGCGAGCTGGACAAGTACTACGAGGGAGAACAGCGGTGAGCAAGTGGGTCGTGCTCGACATCGAGGGCACGCTGAGCGCGACGGACCAGGTGCTGGTCGTCCTCTACGACTACGCCCGCCCGCGGCTCGGGCCGTGGATCGAGCAGCACGGTGACGACCCGGTGGTCGCCGACGCGGTGCGGCAGATCAAGGAACTCAGCGGTCACGACGACGTTGTCAAAGCGCTGCACGACTGGATGGACGCCGACCAGAAGGTCACGCCCCTCAAGACGTTGCAGGGCCTCATCTGGCAGCAGGGCTACGCACAGGGCGACCTCGTCGCGGAGTTCTTCCCGGACGTCGTCCCCGCGCTGCGCAAGTGGCACGACGACGGCGTGAAGCTCGCGATCTTCAGCTCCGGCTCGGTCGCCGGCCAGATCGCGTTCTTCCAGCACACCACCGACGGCGACCTGACCCCGTTGCTGGAGCACCACTTCGACACGGTCAACGCCGGCCCGAAGCGCGAAGCCGCGTCGTACCACAAGATCGCGGAAACGCTGCAGTCCGACGACATCACCTTCTACAGCGACGTTCCGGCCGAGCTGCACGCCGCGCAGGAGGCGGGCTGGAAGACGGTCGGCGTCGCACGCGCCGGTGAGCCGTACGGCAACGCCGACTTCACGCCCCACCCGACGGTCTGGGAACTCTCGTGACGGCAGAGCTCGCCCGCGAGTGCGCGCGCTACGCCGAGATGGGCTGGATGCGCGGCACGAGCGGCAACCTTTCCGTTGTCCTGCAACGTGATCCGCTGCGGCTCGCGGTCACGGTCAGCGGCGTGGACAAGGGTGAGATCACCGCTGAGGACAGCGTGATCATCGACGTCGACGGCAACGCGGTCGACTCGCCGAAGATCCCGTCCGCCGAAGCGGGCCTGCACGCCAGGATCGCGCGAGTCGCAGGAGCGGGCGCGGTGGTGCACGTCCACGCGCTGGCGCCGGTCGTCGCGGCCGAACACTGGCCGGACGGCGTCGTGCTCAAAGACCTGGAAATGCTCAAGGGTTTCGGCCGGTACGACCACGAGGAAGTCGTGATCCCGGTCGTGAAGAACTCGCAGGACATGCTCGAACTGGGCGACGCCTTCGAGAAGGGCTTCGACCCGAAGGTTCCGGCACTGCTCGTCGCACGGCACGGCGTGTATGTGTGGGGCGACGACCTCGTGCAGGCCCGGCACCGCCTGGAATGCCTGGAGTGGTTGCTGCGCTTCAAGGTGGAGACGCGAGACATCTTTACGGGGAGGCACTCATGACGCTGCTGACGGTGTGGCCGGACTCCGGCCCCGAGGAGACCCTCGTCCGCACGACCGACCCCGAGGAGATCGCCACCGCGCTCAAGGAGCACGGCGTGCGGTTCCACCGTTGGTCCGTTGTGGACGGTGTCACGGCCGGGAACGCGCTGCGGATCTACGAAAAGGACGTCGCCCGCGTCAGCGAGACGGAGGGCTACACCTACGTCGACGCGATGGAGATGACCCCGGCGGACACCGACGAGTACCGCGCGAAGGCCGTCGAGTTCCGCAACAAGTTCCTCGCCGAGCACACCCACGACGACGACGAGGACCGCTACTTCGCCCGTGGCGCAGGGGTTTTCTACCTGCACATCGGCGACAAGGTCTACGGCGTGTTCTGCACGGCGGGCGACCTGCTGAGCGTTCCGGCGAACACCACGCACTGGTTCGACATGGGCACGACCCCGGACTACGTGTCGATCAGGTTCTTCCACGACGACGACGGCTGGATCGGAAACTTCACCGGCAGCGACATCGCGACGAAGTTCCCGACCTTCGACGAGCTCAGTTCAGGAATGTGAAAAGTTCAGCTGTCTGAACATTGTTCCGGAAACTGAACAAAGTATTGATTCCCTCCGTCTTCTGACCTCACAGTGGTACAGACCACTTATCGAAGGTCGGAGGGATTCAACGTGGAAACCCCTGCTCTCCACGCGCGACGCTCCATGCTCGCCCTCGCGCTGACCGCACCCCTGCTCGTGGCCCCGGCGGCTCAGGCCCTCGCTCAGCCGCCGTCCGCGCAATGGACCTCGGCGCCCTACACCTACACGATGCAGAAGCCGTACAACCTGGCGCTGAGCTCCAGGTACACGTTCTCCGGCGGCGTGCACACGATGTGGGTCTACGACTACGACCAGCCCCACACCCAAGGCAGCCCAACGGATCCGCGCACCGAGATGCGCTTCAACCAGGAGTACTCCAGCGGCCAGCGCGCCTGGGAGGGCGAGATCTACGTCCCCGCCGGCGTCAGCGGTCCGACGGTCGTGCAGATCCTGCGCGGCAGCCGCCCGAGCGGCACCCGTGCCACCGACGTGATGCTCAACGTCGCCAACGTCAACGGCGGCAGCCTGCGCAAGGACAGCAACCAGGTCATCGCGACCGGCATCTACAACAAGTGGTTCAAGATCCGCGTCGAACACACCGCCGTCGCAGGCGGCCGCGGCACCGTGAAGGTCTACTACAACGGCGCCCTGAAACTGACGCATGCCGACGAAGGCCCGGCGACGCGCTACTTCAAGAACGGCGTCTACCACCACGGCAGCGGCCGCGCGGAGGCCCGTTTCCGCAACATCACCTACTGGCGCCAGTGATCGGAATTTCGGTGTGGTCCAGGCGTTGCGGAGCCCGGCCTCGGTGTGGTGATTCTGGTCCAGACCACTAACCGAGGCCGGAGGCTTCCGTGACCCTGCCCCGTCGTTCCCTGTTCGCCCTGCCCGCTGTCGCTCTGCTCGCGACGCCCGCCCACGCGGCACCGGCCTGGACGCAGACGCCGTTCACCTACAAGATCCAAAAGCCGTGGAACCTCCCGCAGAGCGCCCGCTACAAGTTCGAAGGCGGCGTCCACTCCATGTGGGTCTTCGACACCGACGAGCCGCACAGCGAAGGCAGCAGCACCGACCCGCGCACCGAAATGCGCTGGGATCAGGAGTACTCCAGTGGACAGCACGCCTGGGAGGGCGAGATCTACGTCCCCAGCGGCGTCAACGGCCCCACGGTCATGCAGATCCTGCGCGTGCGCGGCGGTGACCCCGGCACCCCGGCCACCGACTTCATGCTCAACGCCACCAACGCCAACGGCGGCACGCTCCGGTACTACACGAGCACGGTCATCGCCCAGAACATCTACAACACCTGGGTCCGCATCCGCGTCGAGCACTCCGCCGTCGCCGGCGGCACCGGCAAGATCAAGGTCTACGCCAACGGCGTGCTGAAGGCGACGGTGTCCGACCGCGGCAAGGCCACCCGCCACTTCAAGAACGGCGTCTACCACCACGGCAGCGGCCGCGCGGAGGCCCGTTTCCGCAACATCACCTACTGGCGCCAGTGATTCCCTGAACCGGACGTTTGTCAGCGCTGGGGTTTCCAGACACCTGACCACTGCGCGGCGCCCCATTCCTCGAAGCGCCTCACCTCGGTGAAGCCCAGCTTCGCCGCGAGCCGCATCGAGGCCAGGTTGGCCGTCTGCGTGGTGGTCACCACCTGCTGACCGGGACGTGCGGCGGCGAACCAGTCGAGCGCCGCCGCACACGCCTCGTAGGCGTAACCCTGCCCCCAGAACTCCGGCAGGAACTGGTACCCCAGTTGAGGTTCGCCGGACTCGTGGTGCGGGTCGAACGAGATCATGCCGATCATCGCGCCGCCGAGAGCGACGACGAAGAAGCCCGCGCGCCTGCCCGGCACCGCGGGCGCCATGCGTTCGACCTCGTCGCGCGGCTGGGCGCCACCGATGTAGGTGCCCACCTCCGGCGACGAGAACAGCTCGACGAACGCCCCGCGATCGCCTGCCTCGGACTCGCGCAGCACGAGCCGTTCGGTCCTGATCGGGGCTGGAGGCCAGTCAACTGGTTCGAGTCCGGTCATACGAGTGACCCTAGAGTGAGCTCATGAGCTCACAGGTGGCGGTGGCATCGCTCGGCGGAACGATCACGATGACCGGTTCCGGCGCGGTGTCACCGACCCTGGGCGCGAAAGACCTCGTCCAGGGCCTCGAAGTCGGCGAGATGGCCACCCTGGCGACCATCCCCGGCGCCTCGCTCACCTTCGCCACGCTGCTGGAAGCCTTCGACTGGGCCGACAAGCAGGTCTCCGAGGGCGCCACCGGCGTCGTGATCATCCAGGGCACCGACACCCTGGAAGAGACCGCGTACTTCTTCGACTGCCTGTGGCCGCACGAGGAACCCGTCGTCGTCACCGGCGCGATGCGGCACCCCGGCCTCCCCGGCGCCGACGGCCCTGCCAACCTCGCCGCCGCCGTCGCTGTCGCCGCCGCCCCGAACTCCTGCGGCCGTGGTGCTTTGCTCGTGTTGAACGACGAGATCCACGCCTCCCGCTGGGTCCGCAAGACGCACAGCAGCTTGATGAACGCCTTCGAGTCGTTCCCCGGTCCGTTGGGGCTCGTGATCGAGGGCGCACCGCAGTACTTCCACCCCGCGCACCAGCTTCCCGCGTTGCCACGGCCGTTGGACGCGCCGGCGGTGCCGCTCATCGAGGCCACTTTGGACGATGACGGCTCGATCCTCGACTGGCTCAACGTCAAGGGAGTCGTCGTCGCGGCCACGGGTGTCGGGCACGTGTCGGTCGGCATGGCGGAGGCGATCTCGCGGGCCCGGTTCCCGGTGGTGGTGGCGACGCGAACCGGTGCGGGTACGACGTTCCGCAACACCTACGGGTTCACCGGATCCGAGTCGGATCTGCTCAAGCGCGGCGCGGTGATGGCTGGGTGGTTGTGTCCTCGTAAGGCGCGCGTGCTGCTGCGGCTCGCTATCGGCTCGTTGCAGCCTGTCGGGGAAGTTTTCGCAGCTCGCGGGGGCATTTTCTAGCCCATTTCCACCCGAATGAGCGGCTGCATGGATCCAATCCAAGCCCTAACGTCGAAGGGCATGACCGCGACTCTTTCCACGCCGTACAGCCGGGAGCTCGGCGACGAGCTGCGCCGCCTGCGGGAGTCCTGCACCTCGTTCACCGGCCGTGCGATGGCCATCCAGCTCGGCTGGGACCCGAGCAAGGTGTCCGACATCGAGCTCGGCAAGGTGCGGGCGAGCGAGGTCGACCTCGTCCAGTACCTGGCGACGTGCGGCAAGGACATCAACTTCGCCAACGAGTTCCGCAGCCGCTACTACAACGCGTTCGATCTGTACTTTGCCCAGGTGTCGGACAACGTGCGCACACTCGCGATGACAGAGGCGATGGCCACAAAGATCTTTTCCTATGACGTTCTGATCATTCACGGCCTGATGCAGACGGAGGAGTATGCGCTCCAGCTGTTCGTCGACTCCCACATCGAAGCACCTGAGGACATCGCGAGGCTCGTCCAGGCGCGCATGGACCGGCAGGCGATCATGAGGCGGCCGAACCGGCCGGAGTGCGTGTTTTTCGTGCACGAGCTGGCTTTGCGGATGCGGCTGGGTGATGCGCACGTCCGCGAAGAGCAGTATCTGCGTCTCCTCTTCAACACCCACATCCTCAGGGTCGTACCCGCGAACATCTGTGCTTTCCGCTCTCCGGTCACGCTGTACGAGTTCGGCAAGGCGGCCCCGGTTGTGTACAGCGAGACCGAAACGGCCCAGGTGTGGGCGCAGGACAGCGTCGCCGTCGCGCGGGCTAAGCGGCTCTTTCAGCGGCTGGATGCCGTCGCCCTGGATGCGGAACAATCGAAGAGCATGCTGGCGAACTACGTCAGCGGACTTCGAGAGGACCCTCATGGCGGCGGAACGGACCTGGCGTAAGAGCAGCTACAGCAACGGTGGTACCGCGGAAAGCTGCGTCGAGGTGTCGCTGGCCCAGGACGCGTTGGTGCGCGACACGAAGAACGCGAGTGGTGACGTTCTCGCGTTCTCCACCCCTGCCTGGCGCGCCCTGATCAACTCGCTCTGACCACCGAGGTGTTCGCGGTCTCCACGGTCACCCGCACGCTCTGCGGCGCGAGCGACTGCAGGTACTGCGCGTGGTCGGCGCCGAGCGTCTCGCTGAACGCGATGAAGCCGAGGCGCGGCAGCTCGAACGCGGTGGTGGCGCAGAACTCCTCCAGCCGGTCGAAGCCGCGCCGGATGCCGGTGGCGTCGAGGCCGAACACGGCGTGCTGGTCGAGTTTGGCGGCACCGATGTCGAGCAGGTGCAGTGCGTGCATGGCGTGCGTGAACGCCATTGCGCACACCTCGATGCGTGCGCAGCAGACCAGCAGGGTGCGCACCATTGACGGGTGCAGTGACTTGCCGGACGTGCGGAGTACTACGTCGATTTCGGCGGCGCGGAACTGTTCGACGATCTCGAACAGGCCCGGCACGCTGAGAGGCTCCCCTCCGCCCAGCGTGACGGTCTCCGGTCGCATCGAGATCAGCGCCTGAGTGATGTGCAGCATTCGTTCGTGGCTGAGCCGCGCGTGTGCGACGTCCCAGGTGATGTCCATTGGGCCCCCTTCGGCGGATGCGCCGATCCAACCGGGGGAGAAGTCCCGTCGTCAGGTGACCGTTGTCCCGAGTTGGCCGGGACTTCCCAGCCCCGCTTCACGGGCACGCACGATCGCTTGCGCGCGGTCCGCCACCTGCAGCTTGGTGAAGATCTCGGACACGCGGTTGCGCACGGTTTTGCTGGACAGGCTCAGTTTGTGGGCGATCGAGGTGTTGTCGAGGCCGGACGCCATCAGCTCCAGCACGTCCCGTTCGCGGTCGGTGAGCTGGGGGAACAGCACGGCCTTGGACGACGAGATAGCGGTGAAGTATCCCATCATCCGTTGCGCGATGGTGGCGCTGAAGATCGCCTCACCGGCGCCGATCGCCTGCACGGCGCGCACGATCTCGTCGTCGTCGGTCGTCTTGACCAGGTAGCCGCGTGCGCCGGCCTTCATCGCGGCGAACACGAGTTCGTCGTCCTCGTGCATCGTCAGAACCAGCACGCCCAACGTCGGCAACGCCGCCAGGATCTGCTTCGCGGCCTCGACGCCGCCCAGGACGGGCATGTGCAGGTCCATCACGACGACGTCCGGTTCGAGGTCGAGGACGACGGACACGGCTTCCTGGCCGTCCGCGGCGTCGCCGACGACCTCCAGGCCGTCCTCGCCGTCCAGCAACGCCTTGAGCCCGCGCCGGAACACCGGGTGGTCGTCGGCAATCACCACGCGCGTCACTGGGCCTCCAACGGAATCCGCGCCACCACCCGTGTCCCGTGTGGTTGCGCAGGTCCCACTGTGCACGATCCACCCAGCTCCGCGCACCGTTCGCGCATCGAGTCGAGGCCGACACCGGGCTTCGCGTCCGCCGCCACCCCGCGGCCGTCGTCGACGATCTCCACGACCAGGTCGCCGTCCGCGCGCACGCTGATCAGGCAGGTCGACGCCTCGGCGTGGCGGGCGGTGTTGGTCAGCGCCTCCGCGACGATCCGGTAGGCCGCGACTTCGACGGCGGCGGACAGTCCGTCGATCTCCTCGGCCTCGACCTGAACGCGCAGGTCACCGTTGAACCGCGCGGCTTCGTCCCGCACAGCCAGCGCCAGGCCCTGGTCGAGGATCGGCGGCCGCAGCCCGTCCACGAGCCTGCGCACCTCGCCGGCGGTCGAGTCGACGTCACCCAGAACAGGATCGAGCACATCACCCAGCGACCGTCGCAGAGCTCTCAGCTGCAACCGAATGCCGACCAACGCCGGTCCGACGCCGTCGTGCAGGTCGCGCCTGAGCCGCAGCCGTTCTTCTTCGCGCGCACGCACGAGCCGTTCGCGCGCGAGCTGCAGATCGGCGGTCAGTTTGATCGACTGTGCGGCGGGTGCGGTGGAGCGGGCAAGATCGACGAGCAGACTCAGCTCCTGGTCGCTCAACCGCTCGTCAGGCGCACGTGGCTCAACGACGAGATCGCCCACCAGAGAACCGCGATAGGTCATGGGAAAGCGCAACTGCGGCCACCCGCGACTGCGCCCGTGTTCGGCCAGCACCGACCCACCGCGAATCGCCACGTACGGCAGCTTCAACGACTCGGCCACGGTCTGTGCGACGGTCGGCAGCACGTCCTGCGAGCGTTCGAGTCTCTCGCTCAACGTCGACAGCGCCGCATAGGGATCGTTGCGCTCGCCGAACAGCCACCGGTCGAGCTTGCGCTGCAACCAGCTGCGAATCGGCGCGAACACCAGCCCCGCCGCGACCACGCCGATCACCTCGGCGTCGTTCGTGAACAGCCGGCCTGCCCCGACCATCACGCCCAGGTAGACCAGCAGCAGCACGACAGTGAGCGAGCCGTAGAGCAACGACCGGTGAATCAGCAGGCTGATGTCGTACAACCCGTACCGCACGATGGCGATGACAGCAGCAGCCGGAAACGCAAGCACACCAACGACCCATGCGACGTGTCCGTCCGTCGTCTCCACAACGGTCGCCACGACAGCCAACACCAACAGCGCGACAGCCCACACGAGCAGACGGCGTTCATCGCCTTCAGCCCGCCGCCACCTGATGAACAACGACACCACAGCGGCGATCACCGCGACGAGAGCCGCGAGCACGGCGATCAGCGTGATCGTCTTGGCCAGTCCACCGCCGGGCACCTGCCAGAAGTCGGCGGGATTGCCCCACGACGCCCAAGCGATCCCAACGGTGCCCGCGAGAGCGCTGAACAACGACGCACCGATGGCGATCCACCAGCGGTTGCTCAACGGTTTGCCGTTGGGGAAGACCAGCGCCACGGCGGGCAACAACGCGTAGGTGGGCCACCAGACCCATGCCTCGACCCAACGGGCGGGGTGCGTGACCGGCTGGCCGGCGACCGCGACGGCCACCGCGCCGAACACGCCCATGGCCAGCAGCAGCCACCCGACGGCCGACCTGCGGACATGGCCGATCACCCGCACCCCGAGCAGGGTGCAGGCGAACGCGACCAGCCAGTGCCGCGGATGTGAGACAGCGCCGGTGACCGCTGTGTGCACGACGGCGTAGAGCACACAGGCGGCCACCAGCGCGCCAATGACCCGAGCGAGGGTTACCTCGCGTCGGGTCAGTCGCTGAGCCAGTGCCACAGGTTGTGAAACGGCGAACCGGCATCTTGCGTGGAGAGGCCACCCGGCCAGCCCTGGAAGGTCATGATCCGATGACGCAACTCCTCAACGGACACCGGCTCGGCAGCCTTGTGGACGTGGTCGAAATCGACGTCCCCAGACTGCGGGTTCATCGCCCGCGCCTGAAGCTCCGCGTACCAAGACAGGAGCTCTTCGTCGGACATGTGCGAAAAGTACGGCGGTACCACTTTCTGCCCGGACTTCGACATGTCTGGAAGGAGTCGTGGGCACTCGTCTGGATACACGAGTGCCCACGATCGTTTCGCCCAATTGCCGGACTAGCTCACGGCAGGACCTGGATCTTGCGTCCCTTACCTGCCTTGAACTGGTCCAACGCCCCCGCGTAGTCGGTCAGCGGCACCCTGTCACTGATGAAGATCTCGGGGTCGAGTACTCCGGTCGCGAAGAGATCCGCCGCCCGTTCGAACGAGTGCAGCACCGCCATCGAGCCGGTGATGGTGATCTCCTGGTTGTAGATCTTGTACGGCTCGATGGTCACCCGCGCCGAGTAGTCGGAGACGCCGAACTGGAGGAACGTGCCGCCCTTCGCGACCCGGCCGAGCCCGTCCTGGATGGCCTTCTCGTTGCCGGTGGCGTCGATGACGACGTCCCAGCCCTGCGGCCGGTCCAGCTCGTCCGCGGACGAGGCGACCGCCGAGACGCCGAGCTGCCGAGCCGTTTCGAGGCGTTCCGGGTTCAGGTCCACGACCTCGATCGACGACGCCCCGGTCAGCTTGCCGAGCTGGAGCATCATCAGGCCCATCGTGCCCGAGCCGTAGATCAGCACCCGCGACGCCATCTGCGACCGCAGCACGTCGTACCCGCGCACCGCGCACGACAGCGGTTCGATCAACGCCGCGTCCTCGGTCCGCACGTGGTCGGGCAGCTTCACGCAGTTCGCGACCGGTGCCACCGCGTACTCGGCGGCACCGCCGGCCGTCGTGACGCCGATCGCCGCCCAGCGCTCGCACAGGTTGTTCTTGCCCGCACGGCACATCCGGCACTCGTAGCAGTAGAGCGACGGGTCCACCGCGACCCGGTCGCCGACGGCGAGTTCGTTGACCTGCGACCCGATCTCCACGATCGTGCCGGCGAACTCGTGGCCCGGCACGACCGGCAGCGTCGGCGCGAACTCGCCCTGCAGGATGTGCAGGTCCGTTCCGCACAGGCCGCAGGCCGCCACGTCGACGACCACCTGGCGAGGACCGCACTCAGGATCGTCCACAGTGGTCACTTCGACGGACCCGACGCCGGTGATCAGAGCTGCCTTCATTTTTGGGCTGCTTTCACTTGACTGCTCCCAACGAAAGGCCCTGGACCAGCTTGTCCTGGGCGGCGAACCCGGCGATGAGCACCGGCAGGGAAACCACGACGGCCGCGGCGCAGACCTTGGCCAGGAACAGCCCCTGCGAGGTGACGAACCCGGTCAGGTACACCGGCGCGGTACCGGCGACGACACCGGTCAGCACCCGCGCGAACAACAGCTCGTTCCAGCTGAAGATGAAGCAGATCAACGCCGTCGCCGCGATGCCGGGCATCGCGATGGGTGCCACCACCCGGCGCAGGATCGTGATCAGCCCGGCGCCGTCGATCGAGGCCGCCTCGAGGATCTCCTTGGGGACCTCGGAGAGGAACGACCGCATGAGCCACACCGCGATGGGCAGGTTCATCGAGCAGTACAGCAGCGTCAGGAACGAGATGTTGTCGAGCATCCCGGCGAACTGCGCGATCAGGTAGATCGGCAGCAGTGCCGCGACGACCGGCATCATCTTGGTGGACAGGAAGAAGAACAGGACGTCGGTCCACTTCTCGACCGGCTTGATCGACAACGCGTACGCGGCCGGGATCGCCAGCAGCAGAACGATGATCGTCGATCCGATCGAGGCGCTGAACGAGTTCAGCAGCGGTGGCCACGCGCCGCCGTCGAAGAACTCCGTGTAGCCGTCCAGCGTCAGCGGTGCCGCGATGGACGGCGGGTTCGTGGCCGCGTCCGTCTCGCTGTGCAGCGAGGTCAGGAACATCCAGGCCACCGGCGCGAAGAACACGATGCCGGCGAACCAGGCGAGCACTCCCCAAATGCGGGTCATCGCGTCTCCTCCTTGAACAGCGAGGACACCACGCGCAGCGCGAAGGTCGCGATGAGGATCGACCCGGCGACCACGATCACGCCGGCCGCGGACGCCTCGCCGTACTCGTGGGCCTGGTAGAAGGTCTGGTAGATCATGTACGGCAGGTTCGCCGTGCCCAGGCCACCGGACGTGATCGTGAAGACCGCGTCGAAGTTCTGCACGATGTAGATCGAGCCGAGCAGCCCGCCGAGCTCCAGGTACTGCCGCAGGTGCGGGAACGTCAGGTACCGGAAGATCTGGAACGACGAGGCGCCGTCGATCGTGGCGGCCTCGACGGGTTCGATCGGCTTGCTCTGCAACCCGGCCAGCAGGATCAGCATCATGAACGGCGTCCACTGCCACACCAGCGACAACACCACGGCGCTCATCGGCATGGTGCTGATCCAGTCCGGCTGGGCGTCGAAGCCCAGCCAGTTCAGGATGCCGTTGAACAGGCCGTACTCCGGGTTGTAGAGCACGTGCTTCCAGATCAGCGCCGCCGCCACCGGAACGACGAGGAACGGCGCGATCAGCATGGTGCGCACGAACCCCCGGCCACGGAACTTCTTGTCCAGCAGCAACGCCAGCCCGAGCCCGAGGACCAGGCTGATCAGCACCACGGACGCGGTCAGCACGATCGTGTTCACAATGGACGATCGCAGGTCGGGATCGGTGAACACGTTGACGTAGTTGTCGAACCCGGCGAACCCGCGATTGGTCGGGTCGAGCGAGTTCCACTTCATGAAGGAGATGACCAGCGTCGCCACGAACGGCAGCTGGGTCACGACGATCAGGAAGATGAGCGCCGGCAGCAACGGGGCCCGCCTGGCCCACTTCGGATAACTCTTGCGGGGGACGGGAGGCGGCCGGTCGACGACCGGCCGCTCCCGGGTGATGACCGCCATGTCACTGCCCCTTGTACTTGGCTGCGACCTTCTCGGCGAGTCCCTGACCGTTGTTCAGCGCGTCGTCGACCGACGTCGCGCCCGCGATCGCGGAGCTGATCTGCTGCGACACCTGTGTGCCGAGGTCGGTGAACTCGGGAATGCCGACGAACTGGATACCGGGCGCCGGACGTTCCTGCACACCGGGGTTCAACGGCTTCGCGCCCTTGATCGCGGCCTCTGCCTGCGCGGAGAACGAACCGGAGGACTGCTTGTACTCGGCGCGCTGGTAGGTAGAGGAACGCTTGCCGTCCGGGAGCTTCGACCAGCCGAGGTTCTTGCCCACCAGCTCTTCGTAGCCCTTGCCGGACGCCCAGGAGATGAACTTCCAGGCCGCGTCCTGCTTCTTCGACGCCTTCTGGATGCCGAACGCCCAGGTGTAGAGCCAGCCGGAGCTGTCGGTCTTCACGACGGGCGCCTGGGTGAAGCCGAGCTTGCCCTTGATCGGGGAGTCGTTGGCTTCGAGCAGACCGGCGGCGACGGTGGCGTCGTACCACATCGCGACCTTGCCCTGCGTCATGTTGTTGAGGCATTCGGCGAACCCGGCCTGCGGAGCACCCGCCTCACCGTAGTTGCGCACCAGGTCGACGTAGAACTTGGTGGCCTCCTTGAACTCCGGCGCGTTGACCTGCGCCTGCCAGTCCTTGGTGAACCACGTGCCGCCGAAGGTGTTCACGACGGTGGTGAGCGGCGCCATGACCTGGCCCCAGCCCGGCTGGCCGCGCAGGCAGATGCCGCGGACCTCCGGCGTGGCGACCTTCGCGGCGGCCTCCGCGACCTGCTGCCAGGTCGGCTTCTCGGGCAGCGTGACGCCCTTGGCCTCGAAGATGTCCTTGCGGTACATGAGGAACGACGACTCGCCGTAGAACGGCTGCGCGTACACCTTGCCGTCCGCGGCGGTCAGCGACTGCCGGATCGGCTCCAGGATGTCGGCCTGGTCGAACGCGCTGTCCTTGGCCACGAAGTCGTCCATCGGCGCGAGCCAGCCGTTCTTGGCGTACATCGGCGTCTCGTAGTTGGAGATCGTCGCCACGTCGTACTGCCCGGCCTGGCTGGAGAAGTCCTGGCTGATCTTGTCGCGGACGTCGTTCTCGGGCAGCACGGTGAAGTTCACCTTGATGCCGGTGTCCTTGGTGAAGTTGTCCGCGGTCAGCTTCTGCAGATCCTGCATCTGCGGGTTGTTCACCATGAGCACGTTGACCGAGTCGGCACCACCACCCCCGCCGCCCGCACCCGAGCAAGCGGACGCGAGCAGCAACACGGCGGTGGCGGCCCCGAATGTGCGGAGGAGTGGTGTGCGAATCGACGACATCGTCGGTTCCTTTCAAAGGGTTTTCGGGCGCGTCAAAGAGGGGGGATGGCGCCCAAAGGTGGGGTTTGCTGGCGTCTGCAAGTACCGCCAACTCCGAGTTGGTAGTACTTGCAGACGCCTTCAGGCTCTGATGACCTTGGGGCCTAGGAGGGTGTAGCGGTGGGCCTCGTGTGCGGAGAGGCCGGAATCGGTGACGATCGCCTCCAGATCGGAGACCTCGGCGAACCGGTGGAAGCTGGAGACACCGAACTTCGTGTGCGTGCCGACGAAGATCTTCCGCCGGGACGCGTTGAGC
Source organism: Lentzea miocenica (assembly GCF_033949945.1). NCBI lineage: Bacteria > Bacillati > Actinomycetota > Actinomycetes > Pseudonocardiales > Pseudonocardiaceae > Lentzea > Lentzea miocenica. The sequence goes on along the minus strand of NZ_JAXAVW010000017.1, from coordinate 80,997 downwards.
GCCTTGGCCTTCACCGCGCCGACCGCCGGATCGGGCGTCGTCAGGCCGTGCTCGCGGGAGATGCCGTTGGCACCGATGTAGGCGAGGTCGATGACCATCTCGCCCAGCATCCGGGTGGTCCAGTGGTCCACCGTGGCCAGTGTGTGGCCCCTGACGCGACCGCCCAGCAGCAGGACGGTGCACGACGGGTGTTCGGACATCGCCGCCGCGGTCGGCAGCGACGCGGTGATGATCGTGAGCGGGTTGGTCGTGGGCAAGGCCTCCGCGACGAGTTGTGGCGTGTAACCCTCGTCGATGAAGACTGTCTCGGCGTCGTCGATCCGTTCGGCGGCGGCCTTCGCGATCCGCCGCTTCTCCGGCACGTGCGATCCGGCGCGGAACCGGAGTCCTGTCTCGAAGCCGGCGCTCTCGACCGGGACACCGCCACCGTGCGTGCGGCGGACCAGGCCGTGCTCGTCCAGCACCCGCAGGTCACGCCGGACCGTTTCGGGCGCGACGCGAAGTTCCTGCGCCATCTCCACCACGTCGACGCGGCCGTCGGCGCGGGCCCTGGCCAGGATGCGCCGCTTGCGTTCCTCGGCTCGCATGTCACCTGCCCACTCGGCTCTTGGGTTGCCCGTTCGGGCCGTGCATAGATGAAACACCCTGGTAACACTGTGGTCGGCACCACAACTAGCTGAGATCCTGCCCGATATCTGCCCGGTTCGCCGTGTGTGACGGCGTGTTCACGCAGGTCGCCCGGACCGGGCCCGCCCGAAAGCGGGTGGTGATCTGCCCGTATCGCCCCCAGTTGGGCGGAAACGCAAGAGCGGTTGTGGTCGAACGTTCGACCACAACCGCTCTCGACCCCTCGGTCGGTACAGCTCAGTTCACGCTCAGTGCCGGCTCAGCCAGGCGGCCGCGTCCCTCGGCAACCTGCCGTCCTCCAGCGGAATGCTTGACAACGTTGGCACGCCAGGCAGATCGATCGGCCCGTCGGACAGGTTCACCACGCACGTGTGGTCGCCGCGCCGGAACGCCAGCACGTTCTCGCCGAGATCCAGCCACTCCAGGTCGCCGTCGATCGCGCGGCGCCGCGCGAACACCTCGCGGTACAGGGCGAGCATCGATTCAGGGTCGTCCGACTGGGCCGCGACCGAGAACTGCTGCCAGTTCTCCGGCTGCGGCAACCAGCTCGGGCCGTCGTCGGCGGACCAGGGGAGTGGCACGCGGCAGCCGTCGCGACCCCGGTCGGTGAAGCCGGAGCGGTGCCACACCGGGTCCTCGCGCAGCTCGTCCGGCAGGTCCTCGACCTCCCAGAGGCCCAGTTCCTCGCCCTGGTAGACGTACACGCCACCGGGCAGCGCGGCCGTGAGCATGATCGCCGCGCGGGCCCGGCGGGTGCCCAGTTCGAAGTCGGTCGGGGCGCCGTGTTGCCGGTCCGCGAAGGAGAAACCCGTCTTCTCACGGCCGTAGCGGGTCACGTGCCGGGTGACGTCGTGGTTGGAGAGCACCCAGGTCGGTGGCGCGCCGACGGGTTCGTGCGCGGCCAGCGTGCTGTCGACGACACTGCGCAGCTCCTGGGCGTTCCAGGGGCAGCAGAGGAAGTCGAAGTTGAACGCGCTGTGCATCTCGTCCTGGCGCAGGTACCGGGCGAACCGGACCGGGTCCGGCAGCCACATCTCGCCGACGAGGATGCGGTCGCCGTCGTAGGAGTCCACGATCTGCCGCCACCTGCGGTAGATCTCGTGCACACCGTCCTGGTCGGAGTACGGCAGGTCGACGTCGGGCCTGCTGAAGTCCTTGACCAGCCCGTCCGCCACGTCGATGCGGAACCCGTCGACGCCGCGGTCGAGCCAGAACCGCAGGATGTCCTCGAACTCGTCGTGGACGATCTGGTTCTCCCAGTTGAAGTCCGGCTGCTCGGCGGCGTAGAGGTGCAGGTACCAGCGGCCGTCCGGGAGCTTGCTCCAGGCGGGGCCGCCGAACCGCGACTGCCAGTCGTTGGGGATCTCCTCGGAATCACGGACGTGGAAGCGATCCCACAGTCCGTCCTTGAACCACGGATGCTGGTCGCTGCTGTGGTTCGGGACGAGGTCGATGATGATCCTGATGCCGAGCCCGTGCGCGTCCGCGATGAGCTTCTCGGCATCGGCGAGCGACCCGAAGACGGGCTCGATGTCGCGGTAGTCCGCCACGTCGTAGCCACCGTCGGCGAGCGGGCTCGGGTACCACGGGTTGAGCCAGATCGCGTCGAAGCCGAGGCTCGCGATGTGCTGGAGCTTGGCGCGGAGGCCGGCCAGGTCGCCGATGCCGTCACCGTTGCCGTCCGCGAAGCTGCGCAGGTAGACCTGGTAGATGGATGCGTTGCGCCACCAACTCATCTGAAGTCCTTTCAGCCTTTTACGCCGCCCGCGGTGAGCCCCGCGAGGATGTGCCGCTGGAACGCCAGGAACAGCGCCACCATCGGCAGGCTCGCCAGCACGAGGCCCGCGAGCAGGAGGTTGATCGGGGTGTCCGGAGCGAAGCGTTGCAGCGCAACGCTGAGCGTCTGCTTCGCCGGATCGGGGAACACGAGCAGCGGCCAGATGAAGTCCTTCCAGGCCGCCACGACCGCGAAGATCGAGACGACGGCGAGGATGGGCCGCGAGATCGGCAGGACGATCCTGACCAGCGTCGTCCAGGTGTTCGCGCCGTCGATCCTGGCCGCCTCCAGCAGTTCTTCCGGGATCTGGTCGAAGAACCGCTTGAGCAGGTAGACGTTCAGCGCGTTCGCCGCGGCCGGCAGCCAGATGCCGGCCGGGTTGTTGAGCAGGTCGAGGTCGACGAGCGTGAGGTACACCGGGACCAGCAGTGCCGTCGCGGGCAGCATCAGCGTGGCGAGCATCAGGCCCATGATCACGTTGCCTCCCCACGGCCTCAGCTTGCTGAGCGCGTAGGCGGCGGGCACGATCACGGCCATCTGCACGGCCCACGCGCCGATAGCGACGACGAACGTGTTGAGGAAGAACCGGCCGAGGTCCATGTAGTTCCACGCGTCGACGTACGCGCTCGGCTCCCACGTCTCCGGCAGGATCGTCGGGGGCTGCTGCGCGAGCTCCGCCGGCGGCTTGAACGCGCCGAGCAGCACCCAGACCAGCGGGAGCAGGAACGCGGCGGTGAACAGGACCAGCGTGCCGGTGAGGACGATCCAGTAGACGGTGCCGGTGCCCCTGGTGAGCGTCCTCATGAGTCCGCCTTCCTGGTGATCTTGAGGTACAGGAAGGAGAAGACGCCCAGCACGGCGAACAGGATCAGGCTCAGCGCGCTCGCGGTGCCGAAGTCGTTGTAGTAGAAGGCGTACCGGTACAGCAGGAGCAGCACGGTGACCGTGGACTCCTCCGGGCCGCCGCCGGTCATGACGAACGGCTCGGTGAAGATCTGCATCGTTGCCACGACCTGCAACAGCAGCAGCATGAGGATCACGAACTTGGTCTGCGGGATCGTGACGTGCCAGATCTTCTTGAGGATGCCCGCGCCGTCCAGGTCCGCGGCCTCGTACAGCTCACCGGGGATGGTCTGCAGCGCGGCCAGGTAGATCAGCGTCGCCGAGCCCATGTTCGCCCACGTGATCACCAGGACGAGGCTGACCATGCTGGTGCTGCTGGAATCCAGCCATTGGGACGTCGGCAGCCCGAGTCCTCTGAGGACCGAGTTGAACAGGCCGGGTCCCGGATCGTAGAACCACTTCCACAGCAGGGCCGTGACGACCGGCGGCAACATGACCGGCAAGTAGACCAGCAGCCGGAAGTAGCCCTTGGCGTGCCGCAGTTCGTTGAGCACCACGGCGGTCAGGAACGGGACGCCGAAACCGAGGATCAGGGCCAGAACCGTGAAGTAGAAGGTGTTGCGCCACGCCACCGCGAACAGCGGGTCCGCGAAGAGCCGCTCGAAGTTCTCCCAGGCCACCCAGTCGGGGCTCGTGACGAAGTTGACCTGCTGGAAGCTCAGGACCACCCCGCGCACGATGGGGTACCAGGAGAACACCGCGAAGACGACCAGTGCGGCACTCAGAAAGCCGTACGCGGTGACGTGTCGCCGCACTTACTTCACCTGCGCCAGAACAGCGTTGACCTTGGTCTCGGCGTCCTTGAGCAGCGCCGCGTGGTCAGCGTCCTTGTTCGTCAGCACGGCCTGCACGACGGTGTCGAGAATCGCGTAGACCTGCTGCGCCTGCGGCGGTTCGAGCGAGCCCTTGGTCTTCTCCGAACCGTCCACATAGGCCTGGAAGTTCTTGACCGGCATGGTGGCGTACTTGGACTTCAGGTCCTCCTGCTGCTTGCGCGGCTCACCGGTCCAGATGTCGGCGATCGGCGGGATCGGCAGGCCGACGGGCTGACCGCGGTCCTTGTACTTCTGCAGGTTGCCTTCGAGGCGGTCCGGGTTCAGGTACTTCCACTGGATCCACTTCAGGCCGGCCTTGATCTTGTCCGGCGTGGCCTTGGGGTTGATCATGTACCCCTCGCCGCCGAGCAGGGTGCCCTTCTGGTCCGGAATCGCCGCCAGGCCGTAGTCGTCGTACTTGCCCTTGAACTGGTTGACGATCGCGGCGACGTTGTCGGGCGCGGCGAGGTACATGCCGAGCTGACCCGCGCCCATCATGTTCTGCACGTCGCCGATCTCCAGGAGCTGCTTCTCGCCCATGGAGTTGTCGTCCCAGCGCATCTCCTTGAGACGGCGCAGGACTTCCTTGCCCTTGTCGTTGTTGAAGTCGGCCTTGTAGGTGTCGCCGTCCTTGCGGGCGATGTCACCACCGACGGACTTCATCCACGTGGTGAAGTGCCAGCCGCCCTGGTTGCTCTTGCTGTACTCGGCGAACCCCGTGACACCGGCGTCCTTGAGCTTCTTGGCGGCGGTGCGCACCTCGTCCCAGGTCTTCGGCGGCTGGTCCGGGTTCAGGCCGGCCTTGGTGAAGTTGGTGCGGCTGTAGAGCAGGCCCATCGTGTAGTTGGCGGTGGGCAGGCCGTAAACCTTGCCGTCGACCGTGAAGACGTCCTTCAGCTCCTGCTTGAGGTCGCCGTAGTGCGGGACGTCCTTGACGTAGTCGGTGAGGTCGGCGGCCTGTTTCCTGGCGATGAGCGCCGCGGGATCGGTGAAGTAGACGTAGAAGACGTCCTCGAGCTGCCCGCCGGCGAGCTTGGCGCTGAACGTCTTCGGGTCCATGAACCCCTCGTGCGGCACGAGGTCGATGTTCTGGTTCTGCTTCTCGAACTCCGCGACGTCCTCGTCGAAGACCTTGCGGTCGAACGCCTGGGTCTGCGGCGGCTGACCATTGATGTTGATCGTGACCTTGCCGCCGGGCTCAGTCGTGGAACCGCTCCCACAGGCGGCGGTGCTCAGAACGAGGACACCGCCTAGCAGCACGGCAGCGGACTTCTTCATGGTGGGGCCGCCCTTCTCGCGAGCGCGTCGATGTGACGGCGACCATAAGTCCCCGTTACATCTGAACGCAATATCCAGACGAAAACTCGCAAGAAGGCGACTGCGCTTCGTTACCTCACCGGCGCACTGGACGCCCGCACCACCAACTCCGGCTCGAACAGCAACTCGTCCGGCGCCACCGCGTTGCCGGAGATCTGGTTGGCCAGCAGCTCCACCGCGGCCCGCCCCATCGCCTCGATGGGCTGCCTGACCGTCGTGAGCGGCGGATCCGTGCAGGTCATGAACGCGGAATCGTCATAACCGACGATCGAAACGTCCTTCGGAACGTCCAACCCAGCCCGCCTGACGGCCCTTATCGCCCCCAGCGCCAGCGGGTCGCTGGCACAGATGATCGCCGTGACGCCGCGCTGCACGAGCTTGGTCGCCGCCGCCTGCCCGCCTTCGAGGCTGAACATGGCGTGCTCGACATCCGCCCCACCGCACTTGGTGATGGCCTCGAGCTTCCGCAGGCTCGGCACGTGGTCTGGCGGCCCGAGCACGGCCCCGATCCGCCGGTGCCCCAGCGAGGTCAGATGCCCGTACGCCTGCTCCACCGCCACCGCGTCATCACACGACACCCTGGGGAACGCCAGGTCGTCTATCGCGGCGTTGACCAGCACCGCAGGGAGTTTCCGCGACATCATCTGCTGGTAGTGCCCGTGACTCGCGTCCTTCTGGGCGTACAACCCGCCCGCGAACACGATCCCCGACACGTGCTGCTCCAGAAGCAGCTCCAGGTACTCCGCCTCCGTCACGCCACCGGCCGTGCGAGTGCAGAGAACCGGCGTGAAGCCCCTTTGCGCCAGCGCGTTACCCACGACATCCGCGAACGCGGGGAAGATGGGGTTCTGCAACTCCGGCAGCACCAGCCCCACCAGCCTCGCCCGTTCACCCCGCAGCTGCGTCGGCCGCTCGTATCCCAGCACGTCAAGTGCGGTGAGCACGGCACTGCGCGTGGCGTCCGAGACGCCCGGCTTGCCGTTCAGCACCCGGCTGACCGTCGCCTCGCTGACCCCGACCTTGGCCGCGACCTCGGCCAGCCTCCGTTGCGTCATGGCGCAAGTGTACGCAAGTTCTTGCGCTCGCTTGCAGCACCACGCTCACCCTCTCGGCAGGCGCCCTGGGGCCCTCGCCGTGGATAGGCTCCAAGGCCAGCCGCAGGTGAGGGAGACCGCGATGGCCACCGATCCGCTCCGTCCCGTTCCGGCGCCGGCTCCGGCTCCGCAGCTGCCCGAGCGCCCGTGCTGGCCACCGCAACCGGTGCGCGGCGTCGACTGGTTCCGCCGCATGCCGACTGGTGGCGGCACCGTCTACGTGCGGCCCATCGACTGATCAGGTGCCATGCGGTCACGCGTGCTCGTCTACTTCGGCAGCTTGCTCGCGACGATCGCGTTGATCAACACGCCGGTGCCGAGGATCGTCGTGTCCGCGGTGCTCAACCCGGAGGCCGGCGACGCGGTCGCACGCAGCCTCGGGTCCGTCACCAAGGACCTCGTGCTGGTGCTGCTCATCTCGATCTACTTCGAGTGGGTCCGGACCAAGGGGCAGGGCGAGTTGTTGCGCGGCATGGACCGCAAGCTCGACGCGTTGCGCGATGAGGCTGCGCCCGCGATCAAAAAGCTCGTGCTGGACACGACATCGCCTGAAGAGCTGATCACCACTGCACTCGATCGCCACATTCCGCGTACGGCGGACAAGTCGACGTTCATGTCGCTGCTGCTGTCGACGAGGCCTGTTCACCACGACGCCTCGATGACGCACACGACGGCACTGTCGGACGCATGTCCCGAGCTGTTCGACGTTGCGACTCTGACCACCGAGACCTCGTTCGAGGAGGAGGCGAAGTCGTTCGGAGAGAAGCTCGAGTGCTATGTCGAACCACGGTCCGGCGTGACAAGACGGGTCGAGTTCCGCAAGGTGGCGACGAATTCGGTCCGCAGGTACATATCGCCGCCGGTCGGCATGACGCAAGGCGATCTGGTGCTCTTCCTCGCGGATCTCAGCCGGGAGGAAGACGAGTTCGTCAGAGTGCGGCAACACCTGCGTTGGTCGCAGGACATCGCCGAACACTTCTCGTGGTGGTATGCCGATCGCCCGATGTTCGTCAGGACTCTGACGATGGACATGCGAGAACTCGTGCGGAACCAAGGGCTCAAGGTGTTCGTGCAAGTGTTTCTTGGCAGCGTCGAGAACCTGATGCTCGACGCGGAGGACGGGTACCTCTCGCTTCGGCTGGACCGGTGGGTGGTGCAGGGGCAGGGTGCTGTCGCCGTGTGGTGACTCAGCCCGTCGCTTCCCGCCACAGCAGCGCAACCCCGTGCCCCGGCAGCAACCACGACCGCACGTCCAGGTCGTCGAGTTCGCTCGCCTCCAGCCACTGGGCGGAAGCCGTCGCCGACCGGAACGTGAAGGGCATGACGCGGAACTCGTGCCTGGGGGACTGGTCGACCGCCAGCCCGGTGGCGTCGAAGCTGATCGTGTCCACAAAGGACGGATAGGGTGACTGCCAGTAGCAGAAGCCGTCGTTGGTGCGCTGCAAGGTGCGCGACCAGACGGTGAGGCCGCGGATCGCGCGCACCACGTGGTCGTCGGCGATGCCGTTGAGGTCGCACTCGAAGATCCGCAGATCGCTCATGTGGTCGAGCGGGCTGAGTTTGCCCAGCGGGCCGGTGGACTCGCGGAAGAACGTCAGGTAGTTGCTCCACTGGTCGAACCTCACCTCTACCGGTGGGATCTGGCTGGGTTCGGCCGAGCGGCGCTGGCCCTCGTGGTCGAGGTAGTCGATGGCGATCTGGGTGGAGTGGCGCAGGTCGTCCACGGAGTCGAGGAACAGTGACGAGTCCGGGATGAAGTAGAGCTCGAACAACGGGTAGCGGCAGGCGGCGCTGATGGTGTCGCGCAGGGTGGCGTTGGAGGTGGCGAAGATGACGAAGCGGTCGGCGGGGACGCTGTTGCGGAACTGGTACCGCTGGGTCGTCATGAGGTGGTACGTCTTGGTGTCGATGCCCTGCAGTTCGAGCTTGACCGTGGTGCCGGTGCTGATCGTCAGGTCGTCGCCACGCGGGCGCATGCCGTCGCCGCCGAGAACACCTGCCACCACGTCGTCGTTCGCGGCGTTCGGGCCGTACACGTACGAGAGGAACGTGCGCAGCACCTCGGACGGCAGCAGGTGTTCGACGATGCTCGGCCCGGAGATCCGCCCGATCTCCGCGACGAGGCGCTTGTGCAGGAACAATTCGTAGACGCCGAGCAGGAATCCCGTCAACGCCGGCAACGGCCAGAGCACCACCAACGCGTCGTGCAGCACGCTTCGCGAAGTGGGTTGCCACAGCAGCACGGCGGTCAGATCAGCGGCTGCGACGGCCAACAGCAGGATCGCGACGGCCAGCACTTGTTTGTGCCTGCGCGCTATCACCACCTGGTCGCCGCCCCCTCACTCCACCGGTCGTCCATACATGGTGGGAGTGATCTCGGGTCAGCGCCAGACCCTTTCGGTCAATGCCGTATCAGCGGGGCTTGTTCCAGATGGGGTTGTCCGACACCCCTACGTAGGTGCTCAGCGTCGCTTTCGGCTTCGCGTCGTCGGTGGCGAGGTCGTTGTACAGGCCCAGCAGGTGCGTGGTCATCGCGCTTTTCGCGCCCACCTCGTCGTGCCTGCGGAGGAACCAGACGACCTGCTCGTGCTCGTTCGCCGAACGGTTGTGCACCTCGCGGGACGGGTGCGCGTGCCGCTTGCAGTCCTGCAGGCCGGGAACCAGGGTCTGGTACATCTGCTCCAGCAGCTCGTTGTGCGACGCGCGGATCAGCGCCGAGTGGAACTCCTCGTCCGACTCGATCACCTCCTGCATGTCGTCGACGGGCGCCCGCTGGTAGCGGCGGTTCAGCTTGGCCAGCTCGTCCAGCTCACCGTCACCGGCGCGCACGGCGGCGAGGCTCGCCGCGGTGGTCTCCAGTGCGATGCGCACTTCCAGCAGGTCCGTCTGGGAGAACTGCCTGGCGGCGAGCCTGCCTTCGAGGTGCTCCTCGACCGCGGCGAGGTCGGTGCGGCGCACGTACCAGCCCAGGCCGCGGCGCACCTCGACGATGCCCTGGAGCTGAAGTCGCTGCAGAGCTGTACGCAACGACGACCGGGCGACATCCAGTTTGCGGGCCAGTTCGGGTTCGGTGGGGAGCCGATCACCGGCTTTGAGGGTGCCCCCGATGATCTGCTCGCGGAGCTTCTGCTCGATCAGCTCCGGGAGGGGTCGTCGCGAATCAGGCGAGAGCGACCAGCTCTCGCCGAGATGTGCGTCGTCGGCGGGCATTGGTTCAGCTTAGGCCTATCGCAGTCTGGTTGCAACTTGTCTGGCAACCTGGCGACCGTTGACAGACAACCTACAACACGAGACCCTGTTATCAGGCGAGGCGCCCAGGACCGCCCACACCTGGGAGCACGTACTCGCTAGTCGGGAGGGAACGAGATGTCCGCAGGGAGTGCACTCGGAATCGCCGCCGCCGTCGCAGTAGCCGTCACCGCGATCGGGTGGCGCACCGTGATCACGATGATCGCCGTCTCGGTGGTCGCGCTTGCCGTCGTCGGCTTCGTGAACATCAGCAGCATCATGTTCAGCTAGTGAGCAAAACCCGCTGATGAACAGAACCACGGTGCCCGGACCGCAAAGCTCGCGGTCCGGGCACCTGTCCGTTCGGCCTGTCCGCACGTAGTCCAGGTCATGAAGTCAGTAGAGTTGTCCGTCATCACGGCGTCGCTCGGGCGGCATCGTGACTCCATGGCGTCGGGGGACGTGAGTACGGGGTCTTCGGTGATGAGTTCACCCGCCGCGAGCGCACATGCGTTGCATGCCGCGATCGCTCCTGCGGAAACATTGGTCGACGAGCGGCGCACGTTGTACCGCCTCGCGGTCCGCCTCTTCGCGCCCGGCACGCAGTTGTCGGACAACCTCCTCGACCATCCGATCGTGCGCTACGAGATCGGCAGGGCCCTCGCGGGCAAGGGCGATCTCGATCCGGAGCTGTTGCACCGCGTGGCCGCCATGCGCGTGCGGGACGCCGGACTGCCGGTGGCGGCGGATCCGCAGGCCGCGGACCTGATCGAGGCGCCGTTGCGGATCATCGCGCCGCCGGGGGCGTCCCCGCTGCCGCTGACCGACGCGGACGGGGAGCGGTTCGAGGCGGCGCTGGAGATCGTGGCCGGCGGGATTCAGCTGCTGCGGCGGCTGGTGCCGGAGACGGCCGACGACCTGCTCGCGCACGTCTCGATGCTCGCCGTGCTCAAGAAGGAGACTTCCGGCGGCGTGGTGTCGGCCTCGTCGCGTTATGTGCCCGGCATCGTGCTGATCGACGAGCCCGTCACCCCGATGGAGGTGGCTGAGGCGCTCGTGCACGAGGGCGCGCACGAAAAGTTCTTCGACCTGGCCATCACCAGGGAGTTCCTCGACGCACACGCCGAGGACGTGGACTTCTTCGAGACCTCGTGGTCGCACGCGCGTTGGCCGCTCGAGCAGACGTTCGCCGCCTGGCACGCCTACAGCTGTCTCGCCCAGTTCTCCGAGTCGTGCGGTGACGAACCGCTGGGCCCGTTCTCCCTGCTGCCGCAGGCGCGGGAGCGGGCCGACGAGATCGGCCGCTGGCTGATCTCCCACGAGGACGACCTGCGTCTGGACGCGCGATGGCTGCTGGGGGCGCTCACCGGTCAGCAGACCGGCGCCGGGCACACCGATCCCGGCCGAGGCTCAGCGATCCGCCGGAACCGCCGATTCCGCGTGTTGCCGGACGTGCGGTTCGAACGCTCTGTCTCCGGGCGCTCGGTGGTGGGCCGGATGGCGCAACCAACGGCGATCTACTGGCTCGACGCCGACGCGGGCTGGGTGCTGGCGCTGCTCGGCGACGGGCGAACCACGTCGTTCGACCTCGTGCTGGCGACCGCGGCGCAGGACTGGGGAGTGGAGTCCTGCTCAGCCGCGCAACGCCTCACCGTCGCACTCGACTCCCTCGAAGCGGCGTCGATCATCGAGTCGACGCCATGAGCGCCGGCTCCACTTCTGGGGGAATCTGATGATCGAACCAACTCGGCCGTTACGCCTGTCGCGCTCCAGAACGGGCGCTGTCGTGCGGCTTCCTGTCCCACCAACGGGTGTGCCGGTGCAACGGCCGGTGGTCCCGGTGGACTGGTTCCGGCGTATGCCGAATGGCGGCACCGTCTACACACGACTTCCTGAACGCGGAAGTTTTCGTGCTGTTCGCGGCTGTCAGATTGAAATTACCTATACTTGAGGCAGCTTTGCAGAAGTGTTTCCGGAACGCTTGTACTGTGCGGTCATTGGCGTAGTCCGATGTAGACTGCCGCATCCCGGCTTGCCGGGATGCCTGCTGACTCGCCAGTTGCACAAGGGTTGGCCTGGATCGCTATCGTCTGCTCTCGACGCGCGCCCAGGTCGCGCTCGTGGTCGGCGCGTCACGATGATTGATCAATCACCATCGGTTCGAGCTCGTACTTTCAGGCATCCGGGAATTGGCAAGTCGTCGACGCCGTGCTGTGGGGCTCGCGCAGAATGCTCCGGCTGTTGTGCGTTCTCGAGCTCCCCACGTCGAGAAGGAACCATGACCACCCCGAACCAGCCTCTTCGCCTGCCTCAGTCCCCTCAAGGCGTCGGCGTTCCTGTTCCCCACCTCCCGACGGGAGTGGGCCCGGCCATCGGCCAGCCCGTCACCCCCGTTGACTGGTTCCGGCGCATGCCGAACGGTGGCACGGTGTTCCTCAAGCCCGCTCAGGGCGAGCAGAACGACTGAGCTTCGTTCTCCTGTGTTGCGGAAGGGGCCGGTTTCCGGCCCCTTCGGCGTTTGGTCGTTTGGGGATGCGACCTCACGGACGGGTAACAACTCGGCCACAAGGGCGCAGTTGATCGTCATCTAGACCGTTCGGGCGACGTCGATCGTCTTAGATCGCCGCATCCGCCAACCCCCACGGAGTAACCCGATGCGCCTGACGCCCCTGAGAAGATCCGGCCTGCTCGCCTCGGCCGCCATGGCCGCTGTGGCCACGCTCGCCCTGGCGACCACGTCGCTGGCTCAGCCGGACGCGCCGGTCACCGACGACCCGCGTGCGACGGCGTACCTCAAGAACGTCGACATCAACCACCCTGAGGCCTGCACGGTCGGCGGACTGACCGGCTCGACGATCCACCCGAACCTGTTCGAGTACACGGGTGGCGACAACCAGCAGTACCTCAACATCACCGGCCTGCCCGAGGGCGTCAAGGTGACGGGCATCGTCGTGAAGGGCGGGGACAGCTTCAACGTCTACCTCGCCGACAAGCTCGGTGCGGCGCTGCCGTGGGAGAAGCTGCGGTCGCCGTTCAACAACGGTGGGCAGCTCCCGCAGATCAGCCACTGGTACGGCTGTGGCGTCAAGGACACGACGACCACGACCACGACGACGACCACCACGACGACTTCGACCGTGACGCACTCGTCGACCCCGTCCTCGTCGTCCGCCGCCACCACGACGACCACCGAGTCGTCGTCCTCCGAGGTCGCGCCCACGACGACCACCACGGCCGCTGTTGTGCCGGTTGCGAACGAGGACGACCTCGCGGCCACCGGCTTCGGGTCCGCGTGGATGCTCGGGCTCGGTGCCGCGCTCGTGGCCGCTGGTGCCGCGATGGTGCTCGTGATGCGCAGGCGTCGCGTCTAAGACCACTGCATGAGCACGCCCCAGAGCGTGCCGAACATGCTTCGTGTCTCCGCGTGGAACTCCACGTCTGAAGGAGCCGCCCCGCCGCTGTAGATCTCTACGGTGCGTTGGGCGGCTTCTTCTTTGTCCGCGGAACAGGCCAGGTCCCAGGCGAGTGGGCCGCGCCAGGTGTCCTCGAAGTCGTTCCAGACCGGGCCTGACGGGGTGATCAGCAGGTTGCCGGGGTGCGGGTCGCCGTGCAGGGGCTGGACGTCGTTGTGGTGAGCGGACCAGCCGGCCAGCAGGTCGTCGCGCCACTTCCGGAACCTGGCCAGGCCGGGCACGCCCAGGCCGTCCAGGTAGGTCAGGACGTTGTCCACGTCGTCCAGCGGGCCGCGCGTGGGCAGCAGGCCCTCGTAGAGCCTCAGTTCGGCGTGCAGGTCGGGCAGGAGCTTGAGGACGTCCTGCCTGGGCAGTCGCGCCGTGGGGTCGTGCGAGACGTACGTGCTGAACGACAGCACGAAGCCATCGGACACGTGAGGCCCGGCGGGAAGCTCTGCAGCGGGCGTCACGACGGGCACGCCGCGTCCTGCCAGGAACGACGACACCGACAGGTCGCGTGCGAAGTGGTCCGAGACTGAAGGCCGCACCAGGGCCGTGCGCGCGGCGATCCGAGCCACGACCGGGGACGGGCGCAGGTGCACCAGAAGATTGCTGCCCTGTTTGAGCACGACGGGGTCGGAACAGGCAACGCCGTGTGCGGCCGCCAAGGAGACGGCGGCGCGCACGGCCTCAGACGCACTCACGGCAAGAAGGCTGGCATCAGCCCTGGGGGAGGAGCGACTCCATTTCCGCGATCTCCTTCTCCTGGTGGCTGACGATGTCCTGGGCGAGCTTGCGGGTCTCCGGGTCGGTGCCGGCGGACAGGTGCTTCTGCGCCATCTCCACGGCCCCGCGGTGGTGCTGGATCATCAGCGAGAGCCACTGGCGGTCGAACTCCGTGCCGTCCAGGTCGGCGAGGTTGCCCAGTTCGACCATGCCGTGCGTCTCGGAGTGGCCGTGTGAGGTGTGCGACGAGGCCTGCACGGGCGCGCTCCACGTCTTGAGCCAGCCGTTCATGCGGTCGATCTCGGGCTGTTGCGCCGCCGAGATGCGCTTGGCCAGATCGATCACGTGGGGGTTCTCGGTGCGGGAGGCGACCATCTCGGACATCTCCAGCGCCTGTTCGTGGTGCGGCACCATGCCCTGGGCGAACGCGACGTCCGCCGAGTTGTGCGTGGCGGGGGAACCACAGGCGGCCAACATCAGGACAGCGGCGACAGCGGACATTCGGAGCACGGCGGCAGGATACGTGTGACGTGCGCTACGCCGCTGGCCACCGGCCATGGCCCACCCGAATGGAGCTGATCGGCTCCGTCTAATATCCCGTGGAGTTTCCCGAACGAACTGGTCCCACCAAGGCCTGGAGGCACCGTGACGGCCGTAGCCCCGCAGCCGATCGCAACGCGTCCTTATCCGACGCGCACTGCGGTCAAGGGGTCCTTCCTGCTGCGGATGTTCCGCACCACGGACCACAAGCAAATCGGCATCATGTACCTGGTCACCTCGTTCGCCTTCTTCATGGTCGGCGGCGCGATGGCCATGCTGATGCGGACCGAGCTGGCCCGGCCCGGCATGCAGTTCCTCTCGCAGGAACAGTTCAACCAGCTCTTCACGATGCACGGCACCGTGATGCTGCTGCTGTACGCGACCCCGATCGTCTTCGGCTTCGCGAACTTCGTGCTCCCGCTGCAGATCGGCTCGCCCGACGTGGCGTTCCCGCGGCTCAACGCCTTCTCGTACTGGCTCTACCTCTTCGGTGGCCTGATCGTGATGGCGGGCTTCGTCACCCCCGGTGGCGCGGCTGACTTCGGCTGGTTCGCGTACACGCCGCTGTCGAGCGCCATCCACTCGCCCGGCGCGGGTGCCGACCTGTGGATCTCCGGCCTGGTGGTCGGTGGTCTCGGCACCATCCTCGGCGCGGTGAACATGATCACCACGGTGGTCTGCCTGCGCGCGCCCGGCATGACGATGTTCCGGATGCCGATCTTCACCTGGAACATCCTGGTGACGTCGGTGCTGGTGCTGCTCGCGTTCCCGATCCTCACCGCGGCGCTGCTCGGCCTGCTGGCCGACCGCCATCTCGGTGCCCACGTGTTCGACCCCGCCAACGGCGGCGTGATCC
The DNA here is from genome assembly GCF_033949945.1 of Lentzea miocenica. NCBI lineage: Bacteria > Bacillati > Actinomycetota > Actinomycetes > Pseudonocardiales > Pseudonocardiaceae > Lentzea > Lentzea miocenica. The sequence goes on along the minus strand of NZ_JAXAVW010000017.1, from coordinate 65,662 downwards.
TGTGGCAGCACCTCTTCTGGTTCTTCGGGCACCCTGAGGTCTACATCGTCGCCCTGCCGTTCTTCGGCATCGTGTCGGAGATCTTCCCGGTGTTCAGCCGCAAGCCGATCTTCGGTTACAACGGCCTGGTGTACGCGACGCTCGGCATCGCGGCCCTGTCCGTCGCCGTGTGGGCACACCACATGTACGCGACCGGCGCCGTGCTGCTGCCCTTCTTCGCCTTCATGACGTTCCTCATCGCTGTTCCGACCGGTGTGAAGTTCTTCAACTGGATCGGCACGATGTGGAAGGGCCAGCTGACGTTCGAGACGCCCATGCTGTTCAGCATCGGCTTCATCGTCACGTTCCTCTTCGGTGGTCTCTCCGGCATCCTGCTGGCCGCGCCCGCGATCGACTTCCACGTGTCGGACACGTACTTCGTCGTCGCGCACTTCCACTACGTGCTCTACGGCACGATCGTGTTCGCGACCTTCGCCGGCATCTACTTCTGGTTCCCGAAGATCACCGGCCGGTTCATGGACGAGCCGCTCGGCAAGCTGCACTTCTGGACGACGTTCATCGGCTTCCACGCGACGTTCCTCGTCCAGCACTGGCTGGGCAACGAGGGCATGCCGCGCCGGTACGCCGACTACCTCGCGTCCGACGGCTTCACCACGCTGAACATGGTCTCGACGATCGGTGCCTACATCCTGGGCGCCTCGACGCTGCCGTTCATCTGGAACGTCTTCCGGTCCTACCGCTTCGGCGAGGTCGTGACGGTGGACGACCCGTGGGGCTACGGCAACTCGCTCGAGTGGGCCACCTCGTCCCCGCCGCCGCGGCACAACTTCACCGAGCTGCCCCGGATCCGTTCGGAGCGCCCGGCGTTCGAGCTGCACTACCCGCACATGATCGAGCGCATCCGGAACGAGGGTCACGTGACCTTCACCGGCAAGATCATCCAGCACAAGGACGCCAAGCCGGCACTGTCCGAGATGGCGGCCTCGGCGATCAAGTCGGGTACGGCGTCCGAGAAGGACGACCCGGACCACGACAAGTAACCTGCACTTCACAGGTTCAACGACGAGCCCCGGCTGCCTCGCGCGGTCGGGGCTCGTCGCGTCTTACGAGGAGACGACGACGTGAAAACTCCCGTGCTGATCACCGTGACCGGTCCCGACAAGCCCGGTGTCTCCTCGGTGCTCTTCGCCGTGCTGACCAGGCACGGCGTCGAGGTGCTCGACGTGGAGCAGGTCGTCATCAGAGGACGGCTGGTGCTCGGCGCGCTGGTCTCGACCGACCACGACCCCGAGGGGCTGCAGGAGTCCGTCGAGCAGGCCATGGCGACGGTCTCGATGCACGTGGAGATCGAGATCGGTGCGGACTCGAAGCGCACCGCGCGCCTGGAGTCCTCGCACGTGCTGATCGTGCTGGGCCGCCCGGTGACCGCGAAGGCGTTCACCGAGGTCGCGCGCCGGCTCGCGTCGCTCGGCGTGAACATCGACGCCATCCGCGGCGTTGCCGACTACCCCGTCACGGGCCTTGAGCTGCGCGTTTCGGTCGCGGACGACACGCTGGAGAACGACGCGGAGCTGCGGTCCGCACTGGCCGACGTGTCGGTGCGCGGGGGCCTGGACATCGCGGTCGAGCGCGCCGGTCTGACCCGCCGGGCGAAGCGCCTGGTCGTGTTCGACGTCGACTCCACGCTGATCCAGGGCGAGGTGATCGAGATGCTGGCCGCGCACGTCGGGTGCGAGGAGCAGGTGCGCGAGATCACCGAGGCCGCGATGCGCGGTGAGCTCGACTTCGCCCAGTCGCTGCGCCGCCGGGTCGCGTTGCTGGAGGGTCTCGACGCGAAGGTGCTGGACGAGGTCGGTGCTTCGCTGGAGCTCACGCCCGGTGCGCGCACGACGATCCGGACGTTGAAGCGTCTCGGTTTCTACTGCGGTGTCGTCTCCGGCGGCTTCACGTCGGTGATCACGGGTCTCGCCGACGAGCTCGAACTGGACTTCTGCGCGGCGAACACGCTGGAGATCGTGGACGGCAAGCTGACCGGCCAGGTGATCGGCGAGATCGTTGACCGGCCGGGCAAGGCCGTGGCGCTGCGGCGGTTCGCGCAGGAAGCAGGCGTGTCACTGGCGCAGTGCGTGGCGGTCGGTGACGGTGCGAACGACATCGACATGCTGGGCGCGGCCGGTCTGGGCATCGCGTTCAACGCCAAGCCTGCGCTGCGCGAGGTGGCCGACACCGCGCTGTCGCACCCGTTCCTGGACGCCGTGCTGTTCATCCTCGGCGTGACGCGCGCCGAGGTGGAGGCCGCGGACGCCGCGGACGGCCTGGAGCTGACCCGGCTGTGATGATCCTCGACCTGATCGCCTCGCGGAACTACGCAGAGGAGTCCGAAGTCCGCGCGATGCCGATGGTGTTGCGCATCGAACGCGTCGATCCGCCGTCCAGGACGGCGTTGCTGGAGGCCGCGGCCGCTTCGGCGGTCGCGGTGTGCCTGGACCCGCGTGCCGACGTCGGTGGCGAGTGGCACGAGGCCGTGCGCGCGTGGGTGGCCGGGCGGATCCGCAAGGTGTCGCGGCGGGCCCGTGGCGTGCAGTGGGACGCCGTGCAGGAGCTGCCGGGCGTGACGATCACCGTGGACGGCGCGTCGGTCCGTTCGTTGCTGCCGGTGCTGGTGTCCGAGACGCCTCGGGAGGTCGCGAAGCTGCAGATCTCCGGCTCTGACCTGCCGGTGGACGAGCCAGGGCCGGTTCCGGAGGGTGCGCGGTTGCTGTATGTGAACCCGCGCGTCGAGATGTCCGCGGGGAAGCTCGCGGCTCAGGTCGGGCACGCGTCGATGCTGCTGGCGCCGCATCTGTCGGTCTCCGAACTGAAGGCGTGGGCCGCGCTGGACTACCGGTGTGCGGTGCGTACGCCTTCGGTTGCGGAGTGGGACTCGCTGATCCACCGCGGTGACGTCGTGGCGGTGCGGGACGCGGGTTTCACGGAGGTCGAGCCGGGTACGACGACGGTACTTGCTGTTTGAGATCGGTCTGAACGGGTAAATCCGCCTCTCGTGGGCTTACTCGACGTTCTCGATGCCCGGCTCGGAGACGGGCTGGAGAACCTGCTGTGCTCTCACCACGCGCGAAGACTGCGCCGGCTGGGGTGGGGCGAGGTGCTGGACGGTGACGCGACGGGGTGGTTCACCCCGCGCCGGACCGTCCAGCACGGCAACAAGATCGAGGTGCTGATCGACGGCGCCACCGCGTTTCCCGTTGTGGCGGAAGCGATCGAGAACGCGCAGAAGTACGTGCACATCGCGAACTGGCACGCGTCGCCGGACTTCCAGCTGACCCGCGAGCCGGGCGCGCCACAGCTGCGCGAGCTGCTTTCGGCTGCCGCGGAACGGGTTCCGGTGCGCGTGCTGCTCTGGGCGGGGCCGCCGTTCCCGATGTTCGAGCCGACCAGGAAGCGTGCCGCTGCCGCGCAGAAGGCCTTCCTGGAGTGCGGCGCGGTCCGGTGCGAACTCGACGCCCGCGAACGGACCCTGCACTGCCACCACGAGAAGATCGTGATCGTCGACGACGTGGCGTTCGTCGGCGGGCTCGACATGACCGCTGTCGAGGGTGACCGGCACGACTCGCCGGAACACCCGCCGCGCGACCTCGGCTGGCACGACCACATCGCGCGGGTGGAGGGCCCGGCGGTGGCCGAGGTGGCCGGCCACTTCGCCGCGCGGTGGCTGGAGATCGCGGGGGAGACCCTGCCCGCGCCCGAGGTGCCGCCCGAGGCCGGGTCGTCGTCCGTGCAGGTGGTGCGGACGATTCCGGAGAGCACCTACGGGTTCGCACCGCACGGGGACTTCAGCCTGGTCGACTCGTACCTGCGGGCGCTGCGGTCGGCGAGATCGTTGATCTACGTGGAGAACCAGTTCCTGTGGTCACCGGAGATCACCGAGGTGCTGATCGAGAAGCTCTGCCGGCCGCCGACGCCGGAGTTCCGGATGGTGCTGTTGCTGCCGCAGAAGCCCAGCAACGGCGCCGACACCACGCGCGGGCAGCTCGGCCGGTTGCTCGACGCCGACGTCGATCGGCGGCTGGTCGCCGCGACCCTTGTCGCACATGGCGATGCGCCGGTCTACATCCACGCCAAACTGGCCATTGTGGACGATCAGTGGCTCTCGGTCGGCTCGGCGAACCTCAACGAGCACTCGTTGTTCAACGACACCGAGGTCAACGTGGTGACCGACGATCCAGAGGTGGCTCGATCGACTCGGCTGCGGCTGTGGACGGAGCACCTCGGGGCGGACGTGTCGGGGCCGATCGACGACGTGGTCGACAAGGTCTGGCGGCCTGCCCTGAAGGGCAACTCGCGGGTGATGGAGCTGCCTGGGGTGTCGCGGCGGTCCGGAAGGCTGCAAGGACCGTTACGTGGATTGCTGGTCGACGGCTGATCTCTGGGGCTAGTTTGGCGGCGTGGCCAACGAGGTGACGATCCCGCTGCTGCCGTGCGCCTCCATCGACGAGGTCGCCGAGTTCTACGTGATGCTCGGCTTCACGGTCACGTATCGGCAGTACCGGCCGAACGCGTACCTCTCGGTGCGCCGCGAGGAGATCAACCTCCACTTCTTCGGCATCCCGGACTACGACGTGGAGCGGTCGTACAGTTCGTGCCTGGTGCAGGTGGAGGATCCGCGAGAGCTGTACGAGGCTTTCGCTCACGGCATGCGCGCGGTCTACGGCCAGGTGCTGCTCACGGGCATTCCGCGGATGACCCGGCCGCGCCGTGACAGGTTCCTGTTCGTCGATCCCGGCGGGAACTGGATCCGGGTGGTGCCGGCGGTGCGGGAGCGCGAGCCAGGGCCGGGGCGCAACGGCTTGACGCGGGCGTTGAGCAACGCGGTGACGCTGGCCGGGTCGCACGGGGCGGAGCGGCAGGCGTTGAGGATCCTCGAAGGGGCGTTGGCACGGGAGGTGCATGCCTCGGAGGAGGAGCGCGAGTCGGCGCTGGAGTTCCGCGCCGAGCTGCTCGAGCGGCTGGGCCTGCACAGCTGACGTCGGCGTGTGCAAGTACCGCCAACCCAACGTCAACAAGCAATTTTCCGCACCCAACCTGTTCGGTGCTCGCCGAACAGGTTGGGTGCGGTTAGCGGCGATTCGATCAAGAGATGGTGGTACTTGCAGACGTCAAAGGGAGCCTTGACGGTGGTGTGGAGCCACTGCAACGCATCGGCAAGGCCACCGTGGACGTGCTCGAGGTGCTGCTCGGCACCGACGAGCCGTGCTGGGGGCTGGAGATCATCAAGCTGACCGGGCGGCCGTCGGGCAGCGTTTATCCGTTGCTGGACCGGCTGGAGCGGGCCGGTTGGGTCACGTCGTCGTGGGATGACGACGCGGAACGGCGCGGGCCTCGGCGGCGGATGTACCGGTTGACGGCCGACGGGGCCGCGGAAGCTCGCCGGGTGGTCGCGCGGGCTGCTCCGGCGCCTCGGTTCGTGCCTCGGGCGGCGCGATGAGAGTCGCGTTGTTGCTGGTGCGGTTCGCGGCGGCCGTTGTGGGTGATGAGCGCTATCGCGAGCAGTGGGAAGCGGATGTTGTTGGGGCGCGCGAGCTCGGCATGTCGCCGTTGGGGGTGGCGTTCGGGGCTGTGCGCGCTGTCGTTGCCATGCCTTCGAAAGGGGCTGTCGTGGCTGGGATTGGTCCGTTGGGTATTGCGTTGAGACACGCTGGCACGCCGCGTGGTCGTGTGCTCGCCATTGCCGTTGTGTCGGCGTTGTTGTTGCTGGGCGGGATCGTCATGTTGTTCGCTTGAGCAAATTGCTCGGTGTCGTTTCGGCGGTGCCGGGCTTAGCTTCGGGCGGTGGCGAACGAACTGACAATCCCGCTCCTGCCCTGCAAGTCCATCGACGAGATCGCGTCGTTCTACGAGATGCTCGGCTTCTCGCTCACTTACCGGCAGACGCGGCCGAACCCGTACGTCGCGCTCAAGCGTGAAGACATCAACCTGCACTTCTACGGGATGGACGGCCACGTCCCGGAGCAGTCGCACAGCACGTGCCTGATCATCGTGCAGGACACCGGTCCGCTGTTCGAGGCGTTCGCGGCGGGGATGAGGGCTGTGCACGGGAAGATGCTGATCTCCGGCATTCCGCGGATGACCCGGCCGCGGCTGCGCAACGACAGGTACACCGGGTTCACCGTCGTCGATCCGGGTGGCAACTGGATCCGGATCAACAAGGCCGCTGCGGAACCCGAGGCGACTACGAAGCTCGCCAAGGCCATGGAGAACGCCGCGCGGCAGGCCGACGCGCACGGGGACGAACGCCAGGCGTTGAAGATCCTGGAAGGCGCGCTGAAGCGGGCCGACGGGTCCGAGCCTGAACTACCGGAGGTTCAGGCGTACCGCGACGAGCTGGTCGAACGGATCACGGCTTCTTCGCCCCAGGAGTCTGGGCCGCGTCCAACCGCGTGAGCGCGGCCCTGACCACGTCGGGGTCGTAGGTCGTCCAGAACGGGGGGAGTGAGGCGCGCAGGAAGCCGCCGTAACGGGCCGTGGCCAGCCTCGGGTCGAGGACGGCCACCACGCCCTTGTCCGACATCGACCGCAGCAACCGGCCGGCGCCCTGGGCGAGCAGCAGTGCCGCGTGGGTCGCCGCGACCGTCAGGAAGCCGTTGCCGCCACGCGAGTTGACGGCTTTCTGACGCGCGGAGGCCAGCGGGTCGTCCGGGCGGGGGAACGGAATCCGGTCCATGATCACGAGCTGCAGGCTGGGACCGGGCACGTCCACGCCCTGCCACAGCGACAGGGTGCCGAACAGGCAGGTGCGGTCGTCCTCGCTGAACTTCTTGACCAGCAGGCCCGTCGAGTCGTCGCCCTGACAGAGGATCGGGAAGTCGAGCTTGTCCCGGAGCGCTTCCGTGGCCTGCTTCGCCGCGCGCATCGACGAGAACAACCCGAGCGCCCGGCCGCCGGCGGCGTTCACCAGGCCCTCGATCTCGTCGAGGTACTCCTGCGGCAGTCCGTCGCGCCCCGGCTGCGGCAGATGCCTTGCCACGTAAAGGATGCCGCTCGATCCGTGCTGGAAGGGGCTGCCGACGTCGAGCCCAGACCACTTCGGGCCGTCGATGTCCTTGTCCGTCGCCGCGCCCTCGATCTTCTTGACCTTCTCCGCCGGCGGCAGCCCCCACTGGCGCGCCATCGTGTCGAAGGCGCCGCCGAGCGTGAGCGTCGCGGACGTCAACACGGTGGTGCGCTTGGCGAACAGCCTCTCTCGCAAGAGACCACCCACGCCCAGAGGTGCGACACGCAGCGTCGGCGCCTTCTGGTTGAAGTCGCCCGACACCCACACGACGTCGCGTTCCTCGTCGAACGCCTCCAGCACCCGCACCGCGCAGTCGTGGACCTCCTCCAGCAACGCCAGCGCGAGCTTGCGCGCCGTCGCCCCTTCCGGGTCCTCCTTGCGCTCCGGCCCCATCGCCGACACGCAGTTGTGCGCGGCGTCGCGAGTGGCCGCGAGTGCGCCCGCAAGCGCTCGCGGCAGCGCGTCGAGCCGGCCGGAGGGCATGTCCTCGAGGATCATCGCCAGCCCGTCGCTGGCCTCGGCCAGCCGGTCCGCGATGTCCTGGTCGATCAGCCTGCCGCACCGCCGTGCCGCGATCGCGATGCTCGCGCCGCTCAGCTCCTCGGTCGCCACCGACGTGACGCGGTCGACGAGGTCGTGCGCCTCGTCGATCACCACGACGTCGTGGTCCGGCAGAACCTGGTACCCCTCCAACGCGTCGATGGCGAGCATCGCGTGGTTCGTGACCACCACGTCCGCCTTGCCCGCCTCGGCCCGCGCCCGTTCCGCGAAGCAGTCGGCCCCGATCGGGCACTTCGACACGCCCAGACACTCCCGCGCCGTGACGCTGACCTGCCGCCACGACTGGTCGCTGACGCCGGGCACCAACTCGTCCCGGTCGCCGGTCTCGGTGTCCGACGACCACTCGTGCAGCCGCTTCACCTCACGCCCGAGCCGCGACACCGCGAACGGGTCGAACAGCCCGGCCTCCTCCGGCTCCTCGGGCGCGCCGTTGTGCACCCGATGCATGCAGAGGTAGTTCCTGCGGCCCTTGAGGATCGCGTACGTGGGCTCGCGCCCGAGCTCCTTCTTCAACGCCTTCGACAGCCGCGGCAGATCCCGGTCGACCAGCTGCCGCTGCAACGCGATCGTGGCCGTGGAGATCACCACCGTCTCGTCCTCGGCCACCGCGTGCCGGATGGACGGCACCAGGTACGCCAACGACTTGCCCGTGCCCGTGCCCGCCTGCACGGCGAGGTGCTCGCCGGTGCGGATGGAGTGGTCGACGGCCTCGGCCATCTCCACCTGACCGGGCCGCTCCGCGCCGCCGACGGCGTGGACGGCGGTTTCGAGGAGGCTCAGGGTGGGGGGAACTTCAGGCACGAGACAGACCGTACCCGGCAGGTCCGACAGTCCCGTCAGACCCGCTCAGTCACCGCCCCCGCCGCCGCACCCACCGCCACCGCTGTCACCACCGGACGAGCACCCACCGCCGGATGAACAACCACTGCCACAACTACTGCTCGACGAGTGGTCGCGCGCGGGCATCATCCCGACCACGACCGGCGTCAGCCCGAACATCCTGGCCACCGCGAGCCGGCCGATCCTGCCGCGCAGCCCGAGCACCGCGACCGCGCCCAGCGGGTCCTGCGGCGACACGCGCCCGGTCGCGCGGTTCACCAGCCGGTGCCCGGCTCTCGTGCGCAACCGGCCGGGGTCACGCGCTCTCAGCACCGAGGCCCAGACGATCAGCAGCGTTCCGCCCGCGAAGAAGGCCCACCGGGGAACCTCGCTGAACCGCGGCACCGCTTCGTTCTGCGGCTCGACGACGTCCGGGAGGACCAGGCAGGCGAGCCCCACCAGGACGAGGCCGATTCCCAGCGTGAACAACCACGGGTGGAGCCTGGGCCGCAGCGAACGCCGCCGCCGGAGCAGCCCGCGGCCGGCCAGGTGGGCGCGCAGGCCTGACGCCTCGGCCGACGTCGCCGCCTCTCCCAGGACGTCGTGCAGGTACCGGCCCGCCTGGACGCTGGTCAGGATCCGTGCTTCCAGCGGCGAGACGCGGCCGGGGTTGCGGTGGACCGCGGTCACCACGCCCTCACGGGAGATCCGGACCGCACCGATGTGCAGCAACCGGGCCAGGGCGACCTCGGCGGCGCGGGCGGGGCCGCCGGCCAGGCAGCCCAGCTCTTCCGGGGTATGCGTCGTCACGCGGATTTCTCGGCCGCGGGCCTCACGTCGTTACGTCGGCGAGGATCCGGTCGAACAGTGCGATGGTCGCGTTGAGATGCGAACTCGTCAGCGGCGCGTCCTCGTCGCGGCGCGCGGACACCAGGTCGAGGATCGGCAGGTCGGGCCATCTGGCCGCGGCCAGCTCGCCGGCGCGTGACTTGCTGACGATCTCTCCGGTCCGGATGGTGTGCCACAACCGCGCGGGCCCCAGCCCCACCCAGAGCAGGTCCTCGCGCGGCAGTTCCGTCATGGCGTGAACCTGGTCGAACAAGGGCTTCCAGTAGCTGACGAGGTTGTCACGGCAGTAGGCCTCGACATCAGCGGCAGTGCCAGGACATGTGGGTCGTGCACCGCGCACGGTCTGCCCAGCGGTTCGCAGCTGCTGCCACAACACCGGAGTGATCTCACCGGCCAGCGGCGTCACGTCGCGGACCGGCTTCTCCAGCGAGCCTGCCAGCACGACCGCGACGTCCGCACCCCTCACCGACGGCAACGCGGCGGCAGCAGAAAGCTCGATCACGATGTCGAGGTCGGAGCCGGCGACGACGTCGTCCAGCACCCGCGATCCGTAGACGTGCGCGCCCACCACCAACTCCGGCAGGTGGTCGTCCAGCAACTCCAAGTAGTCCTCAGCGGTGATCACGTCACCTCACCGTACGCAGGTCGACAGGCACTGGACCGAAACAGCTGCGCGAAACCTTGTGTTCCGACATGAAGCGACGGAGAGTGACGCCGCTCACAATGCACACATTTGGAGGAATCTGTGTCCTCTCCCCGCCGCAGACCGGTACTCCTCGCAGCGCTCTCCGCGCTCATCCTGCTCACCCCGGCCGCCGTCGCCCACGAAGCGGACGGCTCCACCTCCACTGACGGAGGGATCGACCACGCGGAAGCCACCCACGGCCACGATCAGCACGGAGGTGAACACGGGCATCTGCCCGCCGGCAACGCGAACGTCAAGGTCGTCGGCAGGGCCGCGATCAACCAGGACACCGAAGGCCGCGTCGCCGACGTCGGAGTGCACAACGGGTACGCGTATCTCGCCGCGTTCCGGGACCCCACGTGCCAGAAGGGCGGCATGTACGTCTTCGACATCAAGGATCCCGCCAAGCCCAAGCAGATCAACTTCATCCGCACCGGCCAGGACAGCTACGTCGGTGAGGGCTCCCAGGTCATCCACATCGACACGCCGAAGTTCAACGGCGACGTGCTCGCGTTCAACAACGAGATCTGCGGAGACCACATCAACAGCACCACCGTCGGTGGCGCCACGCTGGTCGACGTCACGAACCCCAAGGTGCACAAGTACCTCGCGCAGGGCTTCGGCGACTTCGACCCAGTGAGCCGCAACGCAGCAGGCCTCGCGCACGAGGTGCACAGCGTCTTCATCTGGGACGCCGGTGACAAGGCCTACGCGGTCCTCGTCGACGACGAGGAGAACGCCGACGTCGACATCTTCGACATCACCGACCCGCGGACGCCGGTGAAGATCGCCGAGTACGACCTCGCCGCGATGTTCCCGCAGATCACCCAGGCCACGCCCGCGAACCTGACCGAGGTCTTCAACCACGACATGATCGTGAAGGAGATCGGCGGCAGGCAGGTCATGCTGATCTCCTACTGGGACGCGGGCTACGTGAAGCTCGACGTCACCAACCCGGTGAGCCCGGTCTACCTCGGCGACACCGACTTCGCGAACCCCGATCCCGAGCTGCTCGAGTCGACCGGCATCGCCGCCGCACCCGAGGGCAACGGTCACCAGTCCGAGTTCACGAAGAACAACGACTACGTCATCGGTGCGGACGAGGACTTCGGGCCGTACGTGCTGTCCGCGTCGACCGACGACGGAACCAGCTTCGCGGCGAACCAGGGCGACCTGACGCCGCAGCTGCCCGCGGGACAGACGTTGTCCGGCACCACGGTGTACGTCGGCCGGGCGTGCATCGGCGACTCGGCGGTTCCGGCCGCACCCGCGGTGGGCACGAAGCAGATCGCCGCGGTGACCCGCGGTGGGTGCACCTTCACCGAGAAGGTCGCGAACGTGGCCGCCGCCGGTGGCTACGAGGCGACCGTGATCATCAACCGCGAGGGCGAGTGCGGCGCGTTCGGCATGACGGTCGAGGGCACGCTGCCCGCGTTCTCCGTCGACCGGAAGACGGGCTTCGGCTTCTTCGACAAGGAGGCCGAGTACAACGAGGCGCAGTGCCTCGCCGGTGGCGACACCTTGCCGGGCAGCCTGATCCCCGGTCTCGCCGTCGGAGCTGTGGGTGACGTGCTGACGTTCAGCTCGTCGTTCGACGGCTGGGGCTACGTGCACCTGTTCCGCAACAACGCCGGGAAGATGGCCGAGCTCGACACCTACGCCATCCCCGAGGGCCACGACCCGGCGAAGGCGTCCGGGCACGGCGACCTGTCGGTGCACGAGGTCGCGACCTCACCGACGCGCAACGACCTCGCGTACTTCGCCTACTACGCGGGCGGTTTCCGGGTCACGAAGATCGTGAACGAGAAGCTCGTCGAGGTCGGCCACTTCATCGACGAGGGCGGGAACAACTTCTGGGGCGTCCAGGTGTTCTCGCACAACGGCAAGGAGTACGTGGCGGCCAGCGACCGCGACTACGGCCTGTACATCTTCGAGTACACCGGGCCGTGAGCGACTAACGGCGCTTGAGGAGAGCCCAGGCGGTGGGCAGCAGGCCCGCCGCCAGGGCGATCTTCAGAGCGTCACCCAGCAGGAACGGCAGCACACCAACGGACAGCGCCTTGCCGAGGCCCATGCCGGTCGCGGCCATCAGCCACGGCACGCCGACGCTGTAGATCACCAGATTGCCCAGCACCATGGTGCCGACCGTGCGCAACGGCGTGCGGTCGCCACCGTGCTTGGCCAGCGCACCGACCAGGGCACCCGCGAACACGAAGCCGACGACGTAACCCAACGACACCGGGGCGCCGGACGTGCCGCCCTGGAACCACGGCACGCCGGCGACGCCCGCGATCAGGTACAGGAGCATCGAGGTGGCGCCGCGTTGCCAACCGAGGGTGGCACCCACCAGAAGCGCGGCGAAGGTCTGGCCGGTCAGCGGAACCGGGCTGCCGGGGATCGGCAGCGCCACCTGTGCGGCGAGTCCGGTGAGGGCGGCACCGGCGACCACGAGGGTCAGGTCGCGGACGAGGGCGCCCGGCACGAAGTCGGCGAGCACGGTGCGACGAGGCGCGAGTGCGAGAGTCACGTTCCCTCCCAGGCGGAATCGAGTGAACCGAGGTTAACCACGGAGACTCGAGAACGTCTTTGTTCGATCTCTACAAAGTGACCGGTCACACATCCAGGGCGACCTTGCCCGCCACTCTGTCCTCGTTGCGACGCGTTTTGGTCCAACCGTTGTTGCCGCGCACCAAGCGGATCAGCGCGCGCCACGACGTGATGTAGAACGTGTAGATGTACAGCGCGTAGCCGAACCCGTACGCGATGGACTTCCAGAAGCCAACGGGCTCACAGCGCGCACGGTAGACCGGTCCCCACAGGACGAACGGCATCAGGCCGAACGCGCCGTAGACGGTGAACAGGATCCACGCGCCGTCGAAGAACCACGCCACGACTTCAGCGGGAGACACCGCGAACCGGTACGCCATCATGGCCATCGGGATCGGGTAGATGAGCGTGCCGAGCAACTGCATCCACGGTTGCGCGAGGTAATACATCATCTCTGCGGCACCGAGAGTCGTCAGATGCTCGGAGTCCCAGATGCGCCTCAGGTAACGCATGCACTGCATCGTGCCCTGGCCCCAACGGGTGCGTTGGGCCAAGAAGCGGCGCAACGAGTACAGCGCCTCCTGGTTCACGTGCGTGTCCAACGAGAAACCGGTGTGCCAGCCCGCGGTCAGCAGGTGCACGCCGAGTTCGAAGTCCTCCAGCAACGACCCGCGCCACGGGCTGCCGGTCGGTCCGGCGATCGAGTCCAAAGCGGACAGTCGGGTGAACTGACCGTTGCCGCCCATGGAGATCGTGCCGGTCGCGCCGCGTGACATCTGGATCGCCGCGATGGCCGTGCGGAACTCCAGGTCCTGCATCCGCACCAGCCCCGCACCGAACGCCCGGCGCCAGGCCGAAACTCCCGGCTGGCGCTGGCCGGCGTTGATCATCCGCACGTCCACCTGCACGGCGCCGATCCGCGGATTGCCGAAAAGATGCGCGGCCGCACAGACTTCCAGGCAGTTGGCAGCAGGACGTCCATCAGCGTCAACAACAACGACGACCGCACGGTCTGTGTCCGCGCGCCGGCCCATCCACAGCTTCAACGTGCGGTAGGCGTCGTTCAGTGCGTTGCCCTTGCCGGTGCGGGCGTACGGGCGTTGGCGCTGCACGAGATGGATGTTCGGGTCCCGAACACCGCCGTTGCGCTTCAACATCCGCACGACACCGGCAGTCCGGTCGTCGGAGTCGTCGTCGATGACCCACACGTGCGCGATGGGGAACGTCCCGCGCAAGTAACGGATCGTGTCGCCGATGACGGCTTCTTCGTCGCGGCACGGCACGAAGAAGTGCCACTCCAACGAGCTGGGCTCTCCCACGGGAGCGGGTTTGCGCCGCAGGTACGGCACCACGATGAACAACACGTATGTCACGAAGGCGACGCTCATCGTCAGCGCGAGCGCCTGCGTGAACCCGAGAACGAGGTCGAGGCTCACTTGCGCGTGGCCAGCCAGACGAACACCACGAGCGCGGCCGCGCCACCGAACACGCTCACCATCGAACCGAGCAGCGTGTGGCCCCAGTAATAGCCGGTGTCGACGCCCAGCCACTGGACCAGGCCGAACAGGGTCAGCACCCGGAACTGGTTCACGATCACGACGGCCAGCGCCGCGATCCCCAGGGCGAACAGCACGCGCGACTGGATCCGCGGCCGCAGCGCGATCATCACGGCGCCCACCACGATCAGCGGGAGAACGAGGAACGCGGACGTGCACTCCGGTGTCATCCGCAGACCCAGCGGCGTGTCCGAACCCAGTCCGAAGTAGACGGTCTGCCGATCGGGGATCACGTCCACGCCGTACGAGCTGATGACGCTGAGAATCGCGCCGGACAGCGAGATCTCCGCCGTGCGGTACAGACGGTGTGCGAACACGAGTCCCGCGGCAACGGCGAGCAGGACGACCACCGTCACCCGGCTCGGGAGTGCGGCGCGGCGCACGGCAAGCGTCACCCGAGGATCCTTTCCACCGATGAGGGAGCGCCCAGACGGGCTACTTGACGTTCCATCGGTAGACGCAACGTCAGCCCTCACCCCCGGATCGGGTGACGCCGTAACCGGAAATTGATCAAAAAACCCACGATGAGTGGCGCCGACTGGGCGAGTTGGGTGGTCGTGTCGCCCGATACGGGGAGTAACCCTCAGTTCCCTCGAAAGAAAGCCGATGCCGGTAATTGCCCCCGGAAAGCGTGAAACCACATTGGTATCAACGTGCCTTGGGGCCGGAGGAATCAAGGGAAGGAGTTTCATGCGTGTCCGAATGACGGGACTGGCTGGGGTCATCGCGATTGCCGCACTCCTGGTCGGTGCCGCACCTGCTTCGGCCGCTCCGGGGGACGCCTCGGCCTACGGTGCGAGGCTCAACGTGACGCTGCTCGGCAGCCCCGCGGTCAACGCGGAGCCGTTCGCCGCCGCCAACGCGAACGGGCCGACGCAGAACACGTTCGCCGGCGTCGATCTCACCGGGATTCTGAAGACCGGTGTCATCAACGCCTCCGCGTCGCGGGACGAGAAGTCCGGTGGCGTGTACTCGCGGGCGAGCACCGCGGACGTCCGGGTCGATCTGCTCTCCAAGGTCACCGGCAAGATCTCCGCCGAACTGGTGGAGGCGGAGTGCGCGGCGACCCAGAAGGGGCTGACCGGCAAGGCCAAGCTCGCGGGCGTCAACCTCGGCAAGCTCGGCCAGGTCAACGCCGATCCCGCGGCCAACACGAAGCTGGACGTCCAGCTCGCCGGCGTCAAGATCGCTGAAGTGATCTTCAACGAGCAGATCAAGAACAACGACGGCAGCCTCACCGTGAACGCGATCCACATCAAGCTGCTGCAGGGCGTGCTCGGCGCCATCGGCACGGGCGACGTGATCATCTCGTCGGCCACGTGCGGTCCCGCCGGCCTGCCCATCCCGATGGCGTCGGGTGCGGGCCTGTGGATCGGACTCGGCCTGCTCGGTGTCGCCGCCGCTCCGGTCGCCTTCGTGGCGCTGCGCCGTCGCGCGTCGCTGAACGCGGCCTAAAGAGGAGCGGCAGATGTACAAGGTCCCCGGTACCGGCATCGGTGTCGGCACGGGCGTGGGTGCCCTCGCGGTCACCGGCGCGGACGTGACGTGGTGGATCGTCGCGGGAATCGTCCTCCTGCTCGCTGGTGCGTTCCTCATGCACAGCACGCGCAGGAAGCGCCGTCCCGCAGCAGTCGCGGTCCCCGTCAAGACCAGACCGAACCGAGCCGGCTGACACGGCCCGCCTGGGATTGCCCCCGGTCCCAGGCGGGCCTCCCGGTCTCCCCGAGAGAGGACACACGGTGCGCAAAGAAGTTCTGCTGGTGGCCGGCACGAGGCCAGAAGCTGTGAAGATCGCCCCCGTCGCGATCGCGTTGAAGGGGCATCCCGGCCTCCGTCCCACGATCGTCCACAGCGGACAGCACGCCGGCATGGTCGAGCAGGCGCTCAGCGCGTTCGACCTGGTGCCGGACGTGCGGCTGGACGTGCCCAGGCACACCGGAACGCAGGCCGAACTGGTCTCCCGGTTGCTGCCCGAGTTCGACGCCGTGCTGGAGGAACGCGACCCCGCGGTCACCCTCGTGCAGGGCGACACCACG
Organism: Lentzea miocenica; assembly: GCF_033949945.1. Taxonomy (NCBI): domain Bacteria; kingdom Bacillati; phylum Actinomycetota; class Actinomycetes; order Pseudonocardiales; family Pseudonocardiaceae; genus Lentzea; species Lentzea miocenica. Next base: position 49,558 of record NZ_JAXAVW010000017.1, on the reverse strand, counting down.
ACGACGCTGGCCGCGGCGCTCGCCTCCTTCTGGCGCGGAATCCCCGTGGCACATCTCGAAGCCGGTCTGCGGACCGGTGACCTCTACGGCCCGTTCCCCGAGGAGGGGACCCGGCAGATGATCTCCCGCATCACCTCGCTGCACCTCGCGCCGACCGATGACGCCGCCAACGCGCTGAACACGGAATCCCTGCCGGACAGCCACATCGTCGTCACCGGCAACACCGTCGTGGACGCCGTGCAGCGCGTAGCGGACGCCAACGTCCCCGCGTCCAGCCACGACGTGATCGCCCTGGAACGGACCCTCGACGCCACCGGCGGCCGGCTCATGCTGGTCACGGTGCACCGCCGCGAGTCGTGGGGCCGTCCGCTGATGCGCGTGCTCAACGCCGTGCGCGCGATCGCCGACCGGCATCCCGACCTGCACGTGCTGATCCCCGCGCACCCGAACCCCGGTGTGCGCGAACAGGTCGTGTCGCTGTTGGGCGGCCACGAGCGCGTCGTCATCACCGAGCCGTTGGACTACCCGGACCTGGTGCGGGTCCTCAAGCGCGCGGCCCTCGTGCTGACCGACTCCGGTGGCATCCAGGAGGAAGCGCCGTCGTTCGGTGTGCCGGTGCTGGTGCTGCGCGAGACCACCGAACGCATGCTCGCCGTCGACGCCGGGTGTGCCTGGCTCGTCGGCACCGACACCACCCGCATCCTCGCCGAAGCGGGCTGGGTGCTCGGCTCCCGGTTGCGGCTTCCCCTGGGGCGCAACCCGTTCGGCGACGGGCGTGCTGCGGTGCGGGTGTGCTCCGCGCTGGAGAGGCTGGCGGGCCTGCCCACGGCTCTGCCGCGCCGGGAGCCGTTCGCCACGCTGGCCGGAGTGCGTTAGCGCGGAAATTCTTTTCAAGCTGACCAGTTCGCCTGTCACTCGTTCAGGTAATTGGCCACACGAACGGGTGACATGGGGTGCCGAGCTGTTATCAGCGCCACGCAACACAACCATTATCGGGCGGTGGGAAACGAGACAAAGGGGAGAAGGGCAAAAGTGCGCAAGAGGTGGATCGCCGGGGCTGTGGCCGCGTTGACGCTGGCAACCGGGGCCCCCGCGCTCGCAGGCAACCCGCCGGGCACCGCGGCGTCAGGTTCCGCGGACTTCGCCAAGGCGGACCAGACGTTCAAGGTCGAGCCGCTCGCCGTGTGCAACGTCAACCCGGACGCGGCCGGCACCGTCACCGGCTCCAGCCCCGCCGTGAGCAGGACCGGGCTCAAGATCGGTGAGACGTCGTCCGCGTGCACGACAGAGGTCGTGAACCCGGACGAGTTCCTCACCAAGACCAAGTCGGTGGCCACGGGCAAGGCGTTCGAGCTGTCCGCGCTCACCGCCGCGAAGGGCCCGCGGCTCAAGATCGCCGAGTGGTCGGTCAACTGCGCCGCCGACGACAAGGGCACGCAGGCGGGCTGGGAGCTCAAGGGCATGTCCGGCTGGACCGGGCTGCCGCAGCAGATCCCGTCGGGCTACGTGCACGACGTCAAGGCGGGCAACGGAACCGTGCTCGCCAAGGCCAAGTTCACCGACACCGTGTTCCCGGTGCCGAACGACGGCAGCATCAGCATGACCCTGTTGAAGATCACGTTCGAACCGTCGTCCGGCTACACGGGCAGCATCACCGTCGGCTCGGTGGCCTGCTCACCGACGCCGTAACCCGTCAGGCGACACCGACACCCGCGGCGCGCAGCTCCTCGACAGCGGCGTCGCGGGTCGTCGGCGCCACGGCGGCCGTGAGCCCGACGAGCACCGTCGTGCGGAAGCCGTTCCGTTGCGCGTCGAGGGCGGTGGCGCGCACGCAGTGGTCGGTCGCGATGCCGACGACGTCCACATCGGTCACACCCTTGTCGGTCAGCCATCCCGCGAGGTCGTTCTCCGCCTCGAAACCCGAGTACGCGGCGGCGAACCGGCCCTTCGAGAACACCTGCTCCACGCGGGACACGTCGAGCTCCGGGTGGAACGACGCACCGGGTGTCCCGGCCACGCAGTGCACCGGCCACGAGTCGATGAAGTCCGGCGTCGCGGAGAAGTGCGGGCCGGGATCCACGTGGTAGTCCCGCGTCGCCACGACGTGGTCGTACGCCGACGTGGCGATGTGATGCGAGATGGCCGCTGCGACGGCCGCACCACCCGTGACGGCCAGCGAGCCGCCCTCGCAGAAGTCGTTCTGCACGTCCACGACGATCAGCGCCTTGGTCATGTCAGCCCTCCAAGTAGGTCGTCGGAATCGCGGGCTCACCGCGCGAGAGCTTGAGGCCCTCCCACGGCACGCTCACCAGAGCCGCGCGCAGGCGTTCACGGCTCTGCTCCAGCGTGGGTACCTCGTCGGTGAGCTGTCCAGCACGCATCAGCGGGATCTGCACGAGCTTGTCGTACGCGCCGAGCTCGGGTTCGGCGGACGCCTGGAACACGACCTCCTCCAGCGCCGTGCCGGTGTCCTTGTGGCGCCGCAACGCCTTCTTCCAGCCGCCGCGCGACTGCTTCGACGTGCTGCGCTTCTCGACGTGCCTGCCGTCGACCTCGACCAGCTTGTAGACCATGCCCGCGGTCGGCGCGCCGGAACCGGTCACGACGGACGTGCCGACGCCGTACGCGTCCACGGGTTCGGCGCGCAGCGCGGCGATCGCGTACTCGTCGAGGTCGCTGGACACGACGATCCGGGTGTTGCGGGCGCCCAGCGAGTCCAGCAGGTCACGTGCCTGCCTGGCCATCACGCCCAGGTCTCCCGAGTCGATCCGGATCGCGCCGAGGTCGGGACCGGCCACCGCGACGGCCGTCTTGATGCCCTCGGTGATGTCGTAGGTGTCGACCAGAAGCGTGGTGCCGACACCCAGCGCATCGATCTGGCTGCGGAACGCCTCTTCCTCGGAGTCGTGCAGCAACGTGAACGCGTGCGCGCACGTGCCGGCCGTCGGGATGCCGTGGCGGCGCCCCGCTTCGAGGTTGGACGTCGCGGTGAAGCCCGCCAGGTAGGACGCGCGGGCACACGCCACGGCGGCTTCCTCGTGCGTGCGCCGCGAGCCCATCTCGATCATGCGACGGCCGTTCGCCGCCGTCACCATGCGGGCCGCGGCGGACGCGATCGCGCTGTCGTGGTTGAGGATCGAGAGCGCGAGCGTCTCCAGCACGACGCCCTCCGCGAAGGACGCGCGCACGGTGAGCACCGGCGAACCGGGGAAGTAGAGCTCCCCCTCGGGATAGCCGTCGATCTCCCCGGAGAACCGGTAGTTCGCGAGCCATTCCAACGTCGAATCGTCGACCACGGCGTTGCGGCGCAGTTGGTCGATCTCCTGCTCACCGAAGCGGAAGTCCCCGATCGCGTCGAGCAGCCTGTTCACCCCCGCGACCACGCCGTAACGGCGGCCGTCCGGGAGTCTGCGAGCGAAGACCTCGAACACGCACGGACGGTCACCAGTGCCGTCACGCAGCGCGGCCGCGAGCATGGTCAGCTCGTAGTGGTCGGTCAGCAACGCCGTCGAGTTCATGGTCGCCAACCCTAAGGTCGCATCCGGTTTAGCCGCATGCGGTCTCCGCCACTGCGGCGAACATGACACCATTGGCGGTATGACCACGCCCGTCGAACAGGAACGGACGCAGGCCGAGCCGATCGGTGCGGAAGTCGTCGCCGAGGACTCGCCATGGCAGACCGTGGTCTGGAACGACCCGGTCAACCTGATGTCCTACGTGACGTACGTGTTCCAGAAGCTGTTCGGGTTCAGCAGGGACAAAGCGACCAAGCTGATGCTCGACGTGCACCACAAGGGCAAGGCGATCGTGACATCGGGCACCAAGGACAAGGTCGAGGCCGACGTGGCGAAGCTGCACGCGGCCGGCCTCTGGGCGACCATGCAGAAGTCCTCGTGAAGCGGTGGATCCGCGACGGTGACGTCGTTGTGGGCAGGCTCGACCGCCAGGAGGCCGCTGTCGTGCGCGGTCTGGTCAGCCAGATCCAGGACATGCTGCTGGCCCGCGCCGAGGAAGCCCCGCAGGACGAGCTCGCCGAGCTGACCGGCATCCGGACCGGCTCGTCGGAGGCTCCCGACGACCCGATCCTCGGCCGGCTGCTCCCGGACTTCCACCGGCTGGACGACGACGCGCCGGACCCGGACGAGGTCAACTCGGCGGCGGCGTTGCGCTCGCTGCACGAACCGGAGCTGCTCGACCAGAAGACGGGCGCGGCCGAGATCGTGCTGAACACGTGCTCGCCGGACGGCGGCGAGATCAGGCTGTCGGTCGGCGAGGCCGAGGCGTGGCTCTCGTCGCTCAACGACGTGCGTCTGGCCCTCGGGACAGCGTTGGACGTCACCGAGGACATGCCGGAAGAGCTGCCGCCGGAGGACCCGCGCTCGCCTCACCTCGGGGTGTACCACTGGCTCACGTGGGTGCAGGACACGCTGGTGGAAGCGATGATGCCGTGATGGCGGGAACTGGGGTGGCGCGGTGATTCCCGGCGTCCTCGTCGGCCACCACCACCGGATCGAACCCGGCTGGGCCACCGGCACCACGGTCGTCCTCGTGCCCCAGGGCGCGGTCGGGGCGGTCGACGGACGCGGTGGCGCCCCCGGAACCCGCGAAACGGACCTGCTCGACCCGGCGAACCTCGTCCAGCAGGTGCACGCGATCTGCCTGTCCGGCGGCTCCGCGTACGGGCTGGCAGCCGCGGACGGCGTCATGCGGTGGCTCTCGGAACGTTCGATCGGCTTCCAGGTGGGCGCTCAGCCGCACCACGTCGTGCCGATCGTGCCCGGCGCGGTGATCTTCGACCTGCCGATGTCCGAGTGGGGCAACCGGCCGGACGCGTCGTTCGGCTACGAAGCTTGTGCCGCTGCTGCAACGGAATTCGCGCTGGGCTGCGTCGGTGCGGGCGCGGGTGCGCGCGTCGGTTCGCTCAAGGGCGGCGTCGGCGTGGCGACCAAGAAGGTCGGCGACCACACCGTCGGCGCGCTCGCCGTGGTGAACGCGGCGGGCGAAGTCGTCGACCGCGCAACGGGTCTGCCGTGGCTGCCCGCGCTCGGGACGTCGGCCGTGGCGTTGCCCGAACGCAAGCCCGACGGTCTCAACACGACGATCGGCGTGGTCGCGGTGGACGCCGATCTGTCCAAAGCGGAGTGTCAGCGGATCGCGATGGCGGCGCAGGACGGCCTCGCCCGCGCCGTGCGGCCCGCTCACTCGATGTTCGACGGTGACACGGTGTTCGCGCTGGCCACGGGAGCCGTGCCGCTGCCGGAACCGCGGGTGTTCGTGCTGGACGCGTTGTGCGCCGCCGCTGCCGAGGTGTTCGCGGACGCGGTGGTGTCCGGTGCGCGCGAGGCGACGTCTTTGAACGGCGTGACGGCTTTCCGCGACCTCTGAGTGGGTAGCCACCGGGTATGTCGGATGTCATCGATCAGGCCGCAGGTGTCGTCTCCGAACTCGTGCCGCCCGGCGTGACCGGGCGCGAGGTACCCGGCAGGGAGCTGGCGGTGGTCGCGCCCGCCGGGCTGTTCGTCGCGTCGTTCCTGGTGCCGCCGGGCCTGGGCCGGGTGCTGATGAAGCTGGGCGTCGCCGTCACGCCGTTCGCGGCGTGGGCGGAGCTGGCCGCGTGGCGTGGGCTCGACCAGGCGCAACGGCGGCGCGGGGTCGCGTTGCTCGCCCTCTACCTCGTGGTGGTGCTCAGCAGGCGTCGATGAACGCCTTGAAGTTCTCGACGTTGCGTTCGACCTGCTCGCGCAGCGACTTCTCCAGCACCCGGCGGCCGAGCTTCAGCAGCCCGGACAGCTGGAACTCGTTGTCGCACACGAGCAGCGTGTGCTGGTCGTCGATCGCCGAGTACCGGTTGGTGATCGTGTGCACCATCCCGGTCGTCTCATAGCGGGAGACCCGCTCGTCGGCGGTCGCGGACAGCACGGTCTCCTCCAGCTTGAACTTGCGGTACGCCAGCGTCGCCGTCGCTCCCGCGGCTCCTGGCGTCTCGCTGTGCTGGGTGATGCTGACCAGATCCGGCTGCCACTCGTGCAGGTGCGCGGGGTCGGAGGTGAGCACGCGGACGTGTTCGATCGGCTTGTCGAGCACGACCTCCTTGGTGAACCGCATCAGAGCACCTTCACCCATTCTCCGGCGAGCTGTTCCGCCAGTGCGTGTGCCGCGGCCAGGTCCTCCGGCGCGGATGCCGCGATCCAGTCGACCGCGCGTCCCTCCGGCAGGTCGCCGGCGAGGTACTTCTCCAGTGCGACGAGGCCGAGCTCCCACCCGACGCCGGTGCCGGGGACGAACTCACCGGGCATGGGGGAGTGCGTGAGCGTGAGGATCGTCGAGTCGCCATCCGCTTCCAGGCGCACCAGCACGTCGGTGTTCATCTCGCCGATCTCCCAGGTCAGGCCGATCTCGCTGGGCCGGTCGCACCGGACGATCTCGCCGCCCGCGTTGCCTTCGAGCTGGTAGCGGCCGCCGATCCGCAGGTCGCCCGAGATCGGCAGGAACCAGCGGACCAGGCGTTCCGGCGTGGTGATGGCGTCCCAGACGTCTTCGCGGCCGGCCTTGTAGTGCCGCCGGATGACGAGTTTGCCGTCGTCGTAGCCGCGGTCAGTCATCTTCTGCCTCCTCCTGGAGCCTGCGCTCACGCCTGCCACGGGCGAGTTCGGTCTCGAGCGCGTCGAAGTGCGGTTCCCAGAACCGCCGGAAGTGGTCGAGCCAGGAGTCGATCTCCTGCAGCGGGTCGGGTGCCACGGCGTAGACCCGGCGCGTGCCCTCGGGTCTGACCTGGACGAACCCGTTCGAACGCAACACCTTCAGGTGCTGTGAGACGGCGGACTGGGTGATCCCGAACTCGGCCTGGACCGCCGCGCCGACGTTGCCCGCCGTCCGCTCACCACTGGCGAGCAGTTCCAGGATCCGCCTGCGCACCGGGTCGCCGAGTACGTCGAACGCGTGCACAGCGGCCACTGTAGTAGCTGTCACTAATATTAGCCAGAGCTAAAACAAGCACCACAACGCTGGTATCTCGCATACCGAGACAACTTTCTCCAGCCCGTAGGATTGAGCACGTGCTGGTGATTCGCCGTGACCTGGTGGACGCGATGGTGGCCCACGCGCGCCGCGACCATCCCGACGAGGCGTGCGGGCAGATCGCGGGGCCTGAGGGCTCTGATCGGCCTGAGCGCATCATCGAGATGGAGAACGCGGAGCGGTCGCCCACGTTCTACCGGTTCGACGCCGCCGAGCAGCTCAAGGTGTACCGCGAGATGCAGGCCAACGACGAGGAAGCGGTGGTCATCTACCACTCGCACACCGCGACGGAGGCCTATCCGTCCCGCACGGACATCAAGTTCGCGAACGAGCCCCAGGCACACTACGTGCTGGTCTCCACGCGTGACCCGATCGAGCACGAGCTGCGGTCGTACCGCATCGTCGACGGTGTCGTGACCGAGGAACCGGTCAAGATCATCGAATCCTGAGTTAGTTTCCGCGGAGGTAGAACCATCATGGCCGTCACCGTGTCGATCCCGACCATCCTGCGCACCCACACCGGGGGCGAGAAGTCGGTGTCCGCCACCGGCGCCACGCTCGCCGAGATCATCGACGACCTGGAGAACAACCACGGCGGCCTCAAGGCCCGCCTGGTCAAGGAAGGCGCGCTGCACCGCTTCGTCAACGTCTACGTCAACGACGAGGACGTGCGCTTCGCCGGCGGCCTCACCGCTCCGGTGAAGGACGGCGACAACGTCACCATCCTCCCGGCTGTCGCGGGCGGCTGATCTTCCGATGGCCCGTTACGACTCGCTCCTGGACGCGCTCGGCGGGACCCCGATGGTGGGCCTGCCCCGCCTGGCGCCGTCCGAGAACGTGCGCATCTGGGCGAAGCTCGAGGACCGCAACCCGACCGGCTCGATCAAGGACCGGCCCGCGCTGGCCATGATCGAGGCGGCGGAGCGGGACGGCATCCTGCGTCCCGGCGCGACCATCCTGGAGCCGACGTCCGGCAACACCGGCATCTCGCTCGCCATGGCCGCGAAGCTCAAGGGCTACGGCCTGGTGTGCGTGATGCCGGAGAACACCTCGACCGAGCGCAAGCAGCTGCTGCAGGCCTACGGCGCCCGGATCGTGTTCTCGCCGGCCGCGGGCGGGTCGAACCAGGCCGTCGCCACGGCCAAGGAGCTCGCCAAGCAGAACCCGGACTGGATCATGCTCTACCAGTACGGGAACCCGGCGAACGCGGAGGCGCACTTCCGCGGCACCGGTCCGGAGATCCTGGCCGACCTGCCGACGATCACGCACTTCGTCGCCGGGCTGGGCACCACCGGCACGCTGGTGGGAGTAGGGCGGTACCTGCGCGAGGCCAAGCCGGACGTGCAGATCATCGCCGCCGAACCCCGGTACGGCGAGCTGGTCTACGGGCTCAGGAACCTGGATGAAGGCTTCGTGCCGGAGCTGTACGACGAGTCGGTGCTGACCGGGCGGTACTCGGTCGGCTCCTACGACGCGTTGCGCCGCACCCGGCAGCTGCTGGAGACCGAGGGGATCTTCGCCGGCATCTCGACCGGCGCGATCCTGCACGCCGCGCTGGCCGCGGCGCAGAAGGCGGAAGCGGCGGGGAAGTCCGCCGACATCGTGTTCATCGTGGCGGACGCGGGGTGGAAGTACCTGTCCACCGGCGCCTACGCGGGAACGCTGGACGAGGCGGCCGCGAGGCTCGACGGCCACCTCTGGGCGTGACACCTCGGGCGTGACACCTCGACGATCTTGTCCAGTGTCCTGAGTCGCTGGTTCACGGTCAGCTTGTGGCGTGTGCAAGTACTACCAACTCAAGATCATCGAGCGTACAACTACACCCAACCGGCCGGCCTGTTCCGGCGGCCACGGGCCGCGGACCTGCTTGTTGGGGTGTAGTTACAGGCGATTTGATCAAGAGTTGGCGGTACTTGCAGACGCCACCCAGCCAAACGGGATGACTGGCTGCGAACTGGCGACTCAGGACCTGGACGATCTTGTCGGGGTGGCCGAGTACGTTGAAACGCAGGGGATCCCAGCTCGGGGGTACCCCTGCGTCAGCGTGCGAAGGCTGTGGCGGTCAGCCCCGCGTCAGCCTGCGAAGGCTGTTCCAGGCACCCCTGCGCCGGCACCCGGCAGCACGAGCACCGAACCGTTCAGCTGGCGGTCCATCAACGCCTGGTCCGACAGCCCGGTGCGCGCGGACGTGACGTAGAGGTCGGTGAAGTCCTGGCCGCCGAAGCAGCACGCGGTCGGCTGGTCGACCGGCAGTTCGATCTCACGGTCGAGCTCACCTTCTGGCGTGTAGCGGCGCACGGCGTGGCCGCCCCACAGCGCGACCCACACGCACCCGTCCGCGTCGACCGTGAGTCCGTCCGGCCAGCCGTCGGTGTTGCCGACGTGGGTGAGCGGGCGGCGGTTCGAGACGGTGCCGGCGGCGTTGTCGAAGTCGAACACGTCGATCCGGCGGGTCGGGGTGTCGATGTAGTACATCAGCGTCCCGTCCGGGCTCCAGCCGACGCCGTTGCTGGTGTTCACCTTGTCCACCATGACCTTCGCGGCGCCCTCGCCGGTGATCCTGGCGAGCCAGCCCTCGTCAGCCGCCTGGTCGTAGCGCATCGTGCCGGCCCACAGACGGCCCGACGGGTCGATGCCCGCGTCGTTGCCGCGCACGCCGTCGCGCGCCCAGTAGACGAGCCAGCTCTTGGTGCCGTCGCGGTCGACGAGCGCGATGCCGTCGCGCAGGTTGCAGACGATGCCGCCCATGGCGCGCGGTTTGGCGGCGCCCACGTGCTGGGGGAGCACGAGCACGGCGTCGTCGTCCCGGGCGGGGGCGTACCGGTGGACCTCGGAGGCCAGGATGTCCACCCACAGCAACGTGGAGCTGCTGTGGTCCCAGGTCGGCCCCTCGCCGAGCTGGGCCGATATGCGCACCGCTACTTCGATCGACACCCAAGCAGCTTATGGGCACGTACTCTGGGAACGTGGACCGCACCGCCATCGCGAAACGGGTAATTCCGCCGCACCCAGTGATTTCGCTGCTTGTCGTGGCCGGGTTCGTGGGCTTCCTCTACGTCGTGGAGGCCTTCGACGTCGCGACCGGCGGCTCGCTGGAGGGCGACGGCGTCCGGCCGCGCGACTTCAGCGAGTGGGACAACCTGCTGTGGATGCCGTTGATCCACGGCGACTGGAGTCACCTCACCGGCAACGCGGTTCCGTTGCTGCTGCTGGGGTTCCTCGCCACCTCGGGCGGGCTGAAACAGTTCTTCCAGGTCACCGCTGTCATCTGGTTGACGAGCGCGCTGGGCGTCTGGGTGTTCGGCAGCCCCGGCAGTCACATCGGCGCGTCCGGGCTGGTGTTCGGGTTCCTGGCGTTCCTGCTGGTGCGCGGGATCTTCGCGCGGTCGTGGCTCCAGCTGGTGATCGCGGTCGGCGTGTTCGCGCTCTACGGCGCGGCGTTGTGGGGCGTGCTGCCCGGCCAGCCCGGCGTGTCGTGGGAAGGCCACCTGTTCGGCGCAATCGGTGGAATTCTGGCCGCGTGGGGTGTTTCTCGCGACATCCGCCGCAGCACCGCACCGGCTACATTCACGGCGTGACGATCGGGATCATGGACTCGGGCGTCGGCGGCCTGACGGTCGCCCGAGCGATCATGGACCAGCTGCCCGGCGAGTCGATCCACTACATCGGCGACACGGCCAACGGTCCCTACGGGCCTCTCCCCATCGCGCAGGCGCGCAAGCACGCGCTGGAGATCTGCGACCGGCTGGTCGACGAGGGCGCGAAGATGCTCGTCATCGCGTGCAACACGGCGTCCGCCGCGTGCTTCCGCGACGCCCGTGAGCGCTACGACGTGCCGGTGGTGGAGGTGATCCTCCCGGCGGTGCGCCGTGCGGTGCGGACCACCCACAACGGACGCATCGGCGTGATCGCCACGGTCGGCACGATCAACTCACACGCCTATCAGGACGCTTTCCAGGCGGCGCGCGACGTCACGGTGACCGCGGCGGCGTGTCCCCGGTTCGTCGACTTCGTCGAGCGCGGCATCACCTCCGGGCGGCAGGTGCTCGGGCTGGCCCAGGCGTACCTGGAGCCGTTGCAGCGCGCCGAGGTCGACACCGTGGTCCTGGGCTGCACGCACTACCCGTTGCTGACCGGCGTGATCCAGATCGTCATGGGCGAGGCCGTGACGCTGGTGTCGAGCGCCGAGGAAACGGTGAAGGACGTCGTGCGGCTGCTGACCGAGCGCGACGAGTTCGCTGCCGAACCGGCCGTCCATCGGGTGACGTGCACTGGTCCGCCCGAGCGGTTCGCGAAGCTGGCGGCCAGATTCCTGCCTACCTTTGAACAATGGGGCTGACGTGCTGCTGACCGTGCTCGGCTGCTCCGGCAGCATTCCCGGACCCGGCGCGGCCGCGTCGGGTTACCTCCTGGAGGCCGACGGGTTCACGTTGGCGCTGGAGTTCGGGAACGGGGTGCTGTCGCGGTTCCAGGAGGAGCGCCCGCTGTTCTCGATGGACGCGCTGGTGTTGTCGCACCTGCACCCGGACCACTGCATCGACGTGTCCTCCCTGTACGTGGCCCGGAAGTACCACCCGACGCCGCCTTCCTCGGTGCTGCCGGTCTACGCGCCCGCCGAGGCCCCGTCGCGGTTCGTCGCCGCCTACGCGCCCAACGAGGCCGAGCGGTCATCGTTGGACTTCAGCGACGTCTTCGCCTTTCACGGCTTGGGTTCGACCGTCCAGATCGGACCGTTCACTGTGGACTCGGCCGTGGTGGCGCATCCTTGCGAGGCTTACGGGTTCCGGATCTCCTGCGGTGGCGTGTCGCTGGCCTACACGGGCGACAGCGGGCCGTGCTCATCGCTCGACTCGCTTGCGGCCGGTGTCGACGTGCTGCTGAGCGAGGCGAGTTGGACGCACGCGCCGGACCGCCAGACGGGCCTGCACATGTCCGGGCTCGAGGCGGGCGAACTGGCCGCCCGAGCGGGCGCTGGTCGGCTGTTGATCACGCACGTGCCGCCGTGGACGTCGCGCGAGGACGTGCTGAGGGAAGCGAAGTCGGCGTTCGGCGGGCCGTGTGAGCTGGTCGTAGAGGGCGGCCGGTACGAGGTGGGGGAGCGGGCATGATCAATCTGGAGCGCGTGGGCGAGCACGAGTTCGTCGCTTCCAACGGGCGCGGCGCGTCGGTGCGGATCGGGCGCAAGGGCCAGGAGGGCTCGTTCAGCCCGGTCGAACTGCTGGTCGCGGCCGCCGCGGGCTGCGCTCTCGTGACCTCGGAAACCCTGATCCTGCGCCGCACCGGCGGTGATCAGCTCACCGCCGTCGCGGACGCGGTCCAGTCCGAGAGCGGCAACGAGGTGATCTCCATCCCGGTGACGCTCTCGTACGACCTGTCCGCCGTGGACGACCCGGAGGCACTCGAAACCGTCGTCCGTCGTGCCGTGGAACAGTTCTGCACGGTCACGCGGACGCTGAAGCAGTCGGCGACGGCGCCCCTTCAGCTGCCGACGCCACTCCAGACCGCTTCCGAACCGCTGTGACCGGCGCGCACGGTCTGCACCGTCGTCCCGACCGCGAGCAGCACGACCAGCACGGACACCACGACTGAGATCACCCGCCACGTCTTCGTGGTGGGTGCCTCCGCTTGGCGCTCCCGGTCCGCGAGCCTGCCCGCGACCAGCAGCGCGATCACCGCGACGCCGAACCCGAGGGCGATGGGCAGCAGCATCGTGCCGAGGTCGGCGTGCGTCTGGATGGCGGGGTTGGGCCCGACCTTGCTCGCGAGCACGGCCTGGAAGTCCTCGCCGGCCTGCTTGGCCACCGGAACCGCCGCGACACCGGCCAGGGTGACGCCGAGAACGGGCCACGCGTACCTGCGCCGCCAGTTCGGGACCAGCGCGATCGCGATCGAGCTCAGCGCCGCGAGGGGCAGCAGCACGACCACCGCGTGCACCAGCAACGGGTGAAGCGGAATACCGTCGATCGTCAGCATGTCTCTCCCTACGCCATGGCGCTCCGCAGGGTTCATTAGGGTAGGCCGCGTGGTGCGAAGCGATGGCCGAAACGACGACGTGTTGCGTGACATCCGGATCACGCGTGGATATCAGACCTGGCCCGCGGGCTCGGTCCTGATCGAGTTCGGGAACACCCGCGTGCTGTGCGCCGCGAGTGTCACCGAAGGCGTGCCCCGCTGGCGTCAGGGCTCCGGCCTCGGCTGGGTGACCGCCGAGTACGCGATGCTCCCCTCCGCCACGCACTCCCGCAGCGACCGCGAGTCCGTGAAGGGCCGCATCGGTGGCCGTACGCACGAGATCTCGCGCCTGATCGGGCGTTCGTTGCGGGCCTGCATCGACCTGGCGGCGCTGGGCGAGAACACCATCGTCATCGACTGCGACGTCATCCAGGCCGACGGCGGCACCCGCACCGCGGCGATCACCGGTGCCTACGTGGCGCTGGCGGACGCGGTGACGTACCTCGGTGCCGCCGGTCGCCTCGCCGACCCGTCGCCGCTGTCCTGCGCGGTGTCCGCCGTGTCGGTCGGTGTCGTGGACGGTCGCGTGCGGCTCGACCTGCCGTACGAGGAGGACTCGCGGGCCGAGGTCGACATGAACGTCGTCGCCACCGACGCCGGCACGTTGATCGAGGTCCAGGGCACCGGTGAGGGCGCGACGTTCGCCCGGTCCACTTTGGACCGCATGCTCGACGTGGCGCTGCTCGGATGCGCCGAGCTCAACCGGCTGCAGGCCGCGGCGCTGGCCGAGCCGTACCCCGGCGTGCTGCCGGAGCCCAAGGCGAGCAAGCGATGAAGCTGCTGCTCGCTTCGCGCAACGCCAAGAAGCTGCGCGAACTGCAGCGCATCGTCGCCGCCGAGGGGCTGACGGGCATCGAGGTGCTCTCGCTGTCGGACGTGCCGGAGTTCCCCGAGGCGCCGGAGACCGCGCCCGACTTCGAGGGCAACGCGGTGGCCAAGGCCCGTGACGCCGCTCTGGCGACCGGGCTCGTGTCCATCGCGGACGACTCCGGGCTCGCGGTCGACGAGCTGAACGGCATGCCCGGCGTGCTGTCGGCGCGGTGGTCCGGCAAGCACGGCGACGACGACGCCAACCTGGACCTCCTGCTCGGCCAGCTCGGCGACGTGCCGGACGAGCGCCGTGGCGCGGCGTTCGTGTCGGTCGTCGCTCTCGTTGTGCCCGGTGGCGAGGAAGTCGTCGTGCGCGGTGAGTGGCGCGGCACGTTGTTGCGTGCGCGGCGCGGGACCGGCGGCTTCGGCTACGACCCGATCTTCGTGCCCGAGGGCTACGAGATCACCTCGGCGGAGATGACCGCCGAGGAGAAGGACGCGGAGTCGCACCGCGGCCGTGCGCTGAAGCTGCTGGTCCCGTACCTGCGCAAGCTCGGCTAGATCACGCTGCGGCGTGTGCGTGGGACGCGACCGACACCACGCACACGCCCGCCGCGATCAGGGCCATGCCGCCCAGCATCGCGAGGTTCAGCGGGTCCTCGAACAGCACGCGGCTGGTGATCGCCACCAGCGCGATGCCGGCGCCTGCCCAGATCGCGTACGTGATGGCGACCGGCAGGCCCATCCGGATCACCACCGACTCCAGGTAGAGAGCGGTGAGGAACCCGGCCCCGAGGCCGACGGTCGGCCACGGTTTCGTGAAACCTTCCGAGTACTTCAGACAAAGGGTTGCGAAAACTTCCGCGCCAACGGCGACGGCGAGCAACATCCACTTGAGCATTGAATTTCCCAGCACGAAATGCACGCAGCGCTAGGCATGCGTGTTTGCTTGCGAACGGATGGTTGGGCTTAAACGCCCAGGTCAACCGCCACGCGTGGGAAAGTGGACGCGCAGGACGAAATCAGACGGGATGTCGGGGCCGCGAGGTGCCGTCAAGCGACACACGGTGTATCACCCTCACCGGAACAAGGGGCGGCATTTGTTGCACGCCCTCGCACCGACCATACCCGAAGAACGGGCCGCCGCCGCAAGACGTGCGGCGGCGGCGTCACATTCGGTGCCGGATTCAGGCGGGGAGTTCGCGCAGCAGTTTCGCGACGTGGCCGGTGGCGCGGACGTTGTACATGGCCTTGACGATCTTGCCGTCGGGGCCGACGAGGAACGTCGAGCGGATCACGCCCTGGACGGTCTTGCCGTAGTTCTGCTTCTCGCCGAACGCGCCCCACTCGACCAGGACGGTCTTGTCCGGGTCGCCGAGCAGCGGGAAGGTCAGGCCCTCCGCGTCGCGGAACTTGGCGAGCTTCTCCTGCTTGTCCGGCGACACGCCAATGACGTCGTAGCCGAGGTTGTTCAGCTGGGCGAGGCTGTCGCGGAAGTCGCAGGCCTGCTTGGTGCAGCCCGGCGTGCTGGCGGCCGGGTAGAAGTACACGACCACGGACTTGCCGAGGTAGTCGGACAGGGACACCGGCTTGCCCTCGCTGTCGGGCAGCGTGAACGCGGGCGCGGTGTCTCCAGGCTCGAGACGACTGGTCATGCCCCAGAGACTAGGCCTGGCCCTCGAAGAGGGTGGCGGCGTCCTGGCCCTGTCCACCGGGTTGGATGGACAGCTGCATGTGCACGGGCAACTCGGACACCGCGAACGCCAGCTGGAACTGGGTGTCGCGGCCCGGCGGCAGCTCGGCCACGGCGGCGGCGAGGCCGTTGAGACCCTGCACGGAGTCGACCAGCTCGGACGCCTGGTTGCCGTCGGCTGTCGCGCGTACGGACAGCTGGGACGGGTGGTAGGACGACTTGGAGCCGTTGTAGACGGTGATGGTGAAGACCGCGGTGCGCTTGGCGGGCGGGATGGCCGTCTCGGACGGTGCCAGCGAGCGGGGAGCGGACACCACGACGGACAGGCCGGAGGCCCACACGCGCTGGGTGCCGAAGGCGGCGGCGCCGGACGCGCTGGGCGTCTCGGCACGTTGTTCGACTGTCAGGTTCTCGTTCGGGGTGACGGCGACACTGGGGCCCGCACATCCCGCCACGGCCAAGAGCAGGCACAGGCCCGCGGCCGATTTGGCGAACTTCACGAACTCCCCTTTCCCACCCCGGCGGTGGGTGTTGACGACTCCCGTCAACTGTGACGGTGCCGCAGGGGTGGTGGGGACCGAAAAGGGGCCTTGACGCGGACCTGGTGCCAGGCCGTGGCCGTCTCGTGATGGGCGGCGTGGGCGGCGCCACACAGTGCGCCGGCCCCACGCCGTCCTGGCGGCGAACCGCCGGGTCACGCTAGGGAGCGCGTCGGGGGGCGTGCGCGCTCATACCGATCATCGCCGACGGTGTGCCTGGCGCTACAAGTGGAGCCGTTTATCACCCGTTCAGACCAGTGGCAGTCGTACGAAACGTGAAGGTCACGCCTGGCCGACTCACGTATGTGCGGCTGAACGGCCCATCGACGGCGTCCGTTCGGCCACCTCGCTGAGCAGTTCGAAGGAACGGAGGCGGTCGTCGTGCCCGTGCACGATGGTCGTCACCATGAGCTCGTCGGCGGCGGTCGACTCCATCAACGCGTCGAGTCCGGCGCGGACCGTTGAGGGGGATCCGATGATCTGGCTGGACATGCGGTCCTCGATCACCAGCTCGTCGATTTCCGTGTACGGGTAGTCCGCGGCCTCCTGTGGCGTGGCCAGCGGCGCCGGACGGCCCTGGCGCAGCCGCACGAACGAGAGCGCTCCCGGTCCCGCGATGTAGCGGGCGTGCTCGTCGGTGTCGGCCACGATCACCGAGGCGCACACCATCGCGTACGGCTCCGCGAGGACCTCGGACGGCCGGAAGTTCCGCCGGTAGAGCTCCAGCGCGGGCAGCGTGTTCTGCGCGCTGAAGTGGTGGGCGAACGCGAACGGCAGGCCGAGCATGCCGGCGGCCTGTGCGCTGTAGCCGGACGAGCCGAGCAGCCAGATCGGCGGCTTGTTGCCGGCGGCGGGCACGGCGTTGAGCTCCGCGGTGCCCTCGAAGTACTTGATCAGCTCGGTCAGCTCCTGCGGGAAGTTCTCCGCGGAGAGACCGGCCTCGGTGCGCCGCAACGCCCGTGCGGTCTTCTGGTCCGTGCCGGGCGCGCGGCCGATGCCGAGGTCGATCCGGCCGGGGTGCAGCGCTTCGAGCATGCCGAACTGCTCCGCGACCACCAGCGGCGCGTGGTTGGGCAGCATCACGCCGCCGGAGCCGACCCTGATGGTCGACGTGGCGGACGCGATGTGCCCGATCAGCACGGCGGGCGCGGAGGACGCGATGCCCGGCATGTTGTGGTGCTCGGCGAACCAGTAGCGCAGGTAGCCGAGCCGTTCGGCCTGCTGGGCGAGCTCCTGTGAGTTCCGCAGTGCGGTCGTCGCATCCGATCCCGAGGTGATGGGAGCGAGGTCGAGAACGGACAGAGGGATCTCACTGAGGCGGCTCATACATCGATCAACACCGATGCTTGGTGACTTCTTCCGTGACGCGGGTAACTCGTTTCGCGGCCTGCTTGTACGTGGTGCCCTGGGGGTGCAGCGTCAGCACCGCGACGATGCTGAACAGGCACGTTCCTGACGTGTGCATGGCAGGCGACTTCAGGTCCAGATCCCACTGGATGCGCGGGCGCGGCCTGTCGACGCACGGCTTCTCCGGGTCGCCGAAGCCCGACCAGCCCTGCTTGAACGCCGGCTTCCAGGTCGCGGAGGGCAGTCCGAACGACTGGTCGAAGCCGTCAGAGGCGCACTTCGTGGCCCTCTGCAGATGGCCCATGATCGTGCGCCGGACCGACGGCTTCGCCTTTTCCAGCACGTAGCGATAGGTCTTCACGACGTCGTACGCACTCACGGCCGTGTAGCCCCACATGCCGCGGTTCTCCGGCGGGCGCGTGTCCTCCAGACCGATGCGGTCGGCGGTGCGGACGACGAGCTGTTCCCAGCCGTTCTCCACCCACAGCTCGCTCGCCGCGTTGTCGTCGCTCGACCGCAGCATCGGCTCGATGCGCGGGTCGTTGCCGCGCGTCTCCAGCTGCTCGATCGCGATCAGGATCTTCACCAGAGAGGCGGACCTGATCGGTTTGTGCACGTCCTTCCCCGTCACGCGGTGGGTGATCCGGTCGTAGACCGCGTAGGACTCGGACGGGGTGGGTGCCGGTTCGGCGGGTGCGGGCGCTCCGGCGATCATCGCCAGCGTCAGAAGTAGGTGCACGCCACCGGAAGCTAGCGGTAACGAGATCCTTTTGTCCGATGTTTCGTCAGTCACACCTGAGAAGGGCCGCCGCGGGCTCGTCGTTGAACCGGGCGTGACGGATGTCGTGGTGATCGGCGCGGGGCAGGCGGGCCTGTCGGCGTCGTACTTCCTGCGTCGGCGCGATGTCGACCACGTGGTGCTGGACGCGAACCCCTCGCCCGGTGGCGCCTGGCTGCACCGCTGGCCCTCGTTGCGGATGCGGACCGTGCACGGCATCCACGAGCTGCCGGGCATGCCGTTCGAGCAGCCCTCGCCCGACGAGCGCGCCAACGAGGCGATCCCGTCCTACTTCGCCCGCTACGAGCAGCTGTTCGACCTGCCGGTGGTGCGACCGGTGAACGTCACGCAGGTGGTGGACGACGGCGCGCTGCTGAAGGTCGAGACGTCCGACGGCGTCTGGACCACGCGCGGCCTGATCAACGCGACCGGGACGTGGCGCCGCCCGTTCTGGCCGCACTACCCCGGCCAGGAGACGTTCCACGGCCGCCAGGTGCACACCGCCGACTACCAGGGCCCCGCGTCGTTCGCGGGCAAGCGGGTCGTCGTGGTCGGCGGCGGTGCGTCCGCGACGCAGCTGCTGATGGAGATCGCGCCGGTCGCCGCGGAGACGCGATGGGTGACGCGCCGCGAACCGGTGTGGCGCGAAGGCCCGTTCAACGAGGACTACGGCCGCCGGGTCGTCGGCCTGGTCGAGGAACGCGTCCGCGCCGGCCTGCTCCCGCACAGCGTCGTGAGCGTGACCGGGCTGCCGCTGAACGACCAGACGCGCGCCGCGATCGCGTCCGGCGCGCTGGACCGCAAGCCGATGTTCGAGCGCATCACGCCCACCGGCGTCGATTGGGCGTCCGGCGAGCACTTCGACGCCGACGTCATCCTGTGGGCCACCGGTTTCCGGCACGACCTGGACCACCTCGCGCCGCTGCACCTGCGTGCACCCGGCGGCGGCATCCAGGTCGACGGCACGCGCGTGGTCGCCGATCCGCGCATCCACCTCGTCGGCTACGGCCCGTCCGCCAGCACGATCGGTGCGAACCGGGCCGGCCGCAGCGCCGTCCGCGAGCTGGTGGGCTACCTCGCCCAAGGGGTTTCCCCTTCCTGATCTGGCCCGCCCGGACGTGCCATGACCGGCCGGTGGGCTCTTTCAAGGTCGACCCCGCGGCCGTCGCCGGGCTGGGGCAGCTCGTGCGGCGGCAGAGCCAGGGCATCGCCGGCTACCTGGCAGCTCTGGAGCACAACGCGGTCTCCGACCAGGGCGACGGCTTCTTCGAGCTGATCAGCAACCAGCTCGTGTACCTGCGCTACTACGCGCACTCGAACACCCGGCAGGGCCTGAGCCTGGCCGGGAACTCGGCTCTCCAGCTGCGCGACACCGCCGCGTTCTACGTGAAGACCGACAACGCAGTCGAAGCACGCCTGGACGGCACCTATCGGCCCGTCACGTCTGTTGATCGCGAGCGGTCGTCGTTGCCGTGCGAGGTGACCCAGAGCGGCTTCGGCGACGTCCACGACGTGAGCGGTTACCGACCGCCGACCTCCGCCGACCTCGAACAGGACCTCGGCTGGCCGGTGGACCTGGAGGACCGCCTCGACGCCCTCGGCGACCTGGTCTCCACCGGCGCGAAGATCGGCAAACTCGTCGAGCTCGTCACGCGCTGGAACCCGTTCGAACGCGCCGCGCTGCTCGTGTCCGGCGACTGGAACGCGATCCACCGCGAGGGCCTCATCATCGCCGACACCGGCAAGGCCTTCGACCACATCGCCACGAACATCGACCGCGGCCGCTTCAACATCCAGCCGGCCTGGGACGGCAACGCCGCCGCGGCCGCCGAGAACTGGCTCGACGAGTACGCGCGAGCCTGCCGCGAACACGCCACGTACTGCCGCGAGTCCGCCGAGAAGATCCGCAACCTCGCCGAGGCCGTCTACCACCGCGCCAAGTCGCTGGAGACCGCGCTCGGCACCCTGGTGGATCTGGTCGGCGAGCTGATCTCGCTGAAGAAGTTCCACGCCATGAGTGAGGCCTTCGGCAAGGTGCTCGACTTCGCGACGGGGTCCGGTGACTTCAAGGACCTGCTGAAGGCCATGAAGGCCTGGGCGGGGGAGGCGACGGCGCTCACCGACCTGATCTTCGCCACCGCGCACGAGTTCTCCGGGATCGTCGCGGCGGCCAAGGGGCAGGGTGAGGTCGTGGCGGCCAGCTGGCCTTGTGCTCCCTACGACCATCCGGGGGTGTGAGCTGTGACCAATCCGTTCGACACTCCCGTCGGCCGCCGGGCCCGCATGGCCGAGTTCCGCATCCTGGCCGCGTCGGGGGACGGAGTGCTCGCGGACTTCGCCAAGGAGGTGGTAGCGGGGCGGGCAGAGCCGCGCGATCTGCTGACCACCGGGTGGGTGGTCGAGGGTTGGATCGACGAGCTTCAGGCTGAGGCTGCACGGTTCCGCGATTCCCCGGAGGCTGCCGAGGAGTGGTCGTTGGAGCAGGCCCATGCCTTTCTGGACCAGCACCTGGCTGGCGTTGCCTCCCTTGACGTCGAGGCGATCGAGGCCGCACTGGCTCCTCCTCCACGGGTGGCGCCCAGGCCTGTCGAGGACGAGGACGAGGAAGGGCCGCCGCTGCTCAAGGACGCTTGGTAGCGGCCGGCTTTCGCTTGGCGAGGCGGGTGACCACGAAGACGGCGGCCACGATCACTGCCAGCGCCAGCACGGCCTTCGAGACCAGGCCCACGTATTGCTCGACCAGGTGCCAGTTGTCGCCCAGCAAGTAGCCCGCGAGGATCAGGGCGGTGTTCCACAGCAGGCTGCCGGCGGCCGTGTAGGCGAGGAACGGGGCCATCCGCATGCGTTCGACGCCGGCCGGGATCGAGATCAGGCTGCGGAAGACCGGGATCATGCGGCCGAAGAAGACGGCGCGGTAACCGTTGCGCAGGAACCAGGCCTCGGTTCTGTCCACATCGGACACTCGGACGAGGGGCATGCGGGAGGCGATGCGGCGGACTCGGTCGCGGCCCAGCAGGGAGCCCAGCCAGTACAGGACCAGGGCGCCTGCCACGGAGCCGACGGTGGTCCAGACGATGGCGGCGAGCAGCGACATCTTGCCCTGGGCCGCGGTGAAGCCGGCCAGGGGCAGGAAGACCTCGCTCGGCAGGGGCGGGAACAGGTTTTCCAGCGCGATGGCCAGAGCCGCTCCGGGTGCGCCGGCCGTTTGCATCAGGTCGGTGACCCAGTCGACCAAGTTCATGGGGTCCAAGTTACGGATCGGGCGCGGAGAGGACATTGGGGTGAACCGCAAGGTTGGGGTGGGGAAAACCCCACCCCAACCTCAGGGAGAAACCACTAGGCGCAGCGAATCCTTGCGTCGGCCCAGGAAGCATGGTCGTTCTGGGTGCCGTCGCCGCCGTCGAGGACGCGCAGGGTGAGAGTGCTCACGCCGGTCACGTCCACGGCCAGGTCGCGGGCCGGGGTGCGGACGCCCAGCGCGCCCGTGTCGGCCAGGACCACGCCGTCGCCGAGCACCTGGAACGACACCGTGCCGCCGACGCGTTGCCTCGCGACGTCCAGGCCGGCCTCGTCGTCGACGCCGACCGAAGCGGCGAAGCCGGTGCAACGAGAGCTCAGCGCATAGGTGATCTCGGACGACGCGTGTGTGCCGAGGCCCTTGCCGTAGGTCACGCGGCGGATGGCGATGCCACGGCCGTCACCCGCGGCAGCACCACCGTTCGCGAGGTCCTTCTCCACCGGTCCGTCGCCACCGACCGCGGAGACCCACGGTCGGTCACTCAAGTACGACCAGGAGTCCGACAACGGCCGTACGAGGTGTACCCGTGCGGTCTTCTCGGACTCCACACCGCCGTTGAACGATGCGACGACGGGGATGTCGAAGTAGCCGAACGACGAGAGCTGAGCGGGTGGCACGACGGTCCAAGTGCCGGACAACGCCTGACCCGGACGCACAACCCGTGCGGAGACAGGAGAACCCTGCACCGACCAACCGGCGGGCACGCGTGGTGCCAGCGTCACGCCACGCACGTCGGTGCCCGTGGTGAAGAGTCCGGTCACGGAGAACCCACGCGCAGAAGCCGACACCGAGGTCGAAGGCACAGCAGACACCGGACGCTCACACGTGCGTGATCCCGCACGGCACGCGATAGCGGCGAAACCGCCGTTGGCTGCCACGTCCAAAGTCAACACATCGCCTGAACGCACGGTCCGTGACTCGCGCACGAGACCAGAGGGGCCGTCACGCGTGATCTCCACCAGCCACCGCCCGGACGGCAGCGTGAATGGCACCGAGACGGTCCGCGCGGCGCCCGAGTACCCGCCACCGATGAACCACCGATCCCCGGACCGCCGCGCGAACACCGAGTGGTCCGCGGGGCGGCCGGACAGCAACCTGGTCTCGTCCCAGGCAGTAGGAACCTGGTCGATGAAGCGTTCCGCGACCGGCCGCGCCGCGTAGTCCTCGGGGCGCCCGGCGAGGTTCGCGAGACCCGACTCGTAGATCACCGTCAGCGCGAGCTCGTGCGCGTCGGAGGTGGTGCGTGACGGGCGGTGCCAGGCCAACGGCGTGTAGTCCATGCCGCCGACGACACCGCGTGTGAACGGCAAGGCGGTCAGGTGTGTTCCGGTGAGGCCCGAGGACTTCTCACCGCCGTGCACGGCTTCCATCGTCATGACGTGCGGCCATGTGCGGTGAATGCCGTGCGGGATCGTCGAGCCGTGGAAGTTGACCAGCAGACGATGCCGGGCGGTCTCCGCGAGAATCCGGTCGTACCAGCGGTAGCGGTCCTGGCCGTCGGAGTCCATGAAGTCGATCTTCACGCCCGCGATGCCCCACTTCTCGAACAACGCCAGCCTGGCAGCGCTCTCCGCGGGCGTGTCGAGCTCGTCGTAGTGGATCCAGAGGTGGATCTTCACGCCACGCGCGCGGGCGTAGGAGACCAGCGACGGGATCCACGAGGTCTGCTCCCACGTCGGGTCGTAGTCCCAGTTCGGGTCGAAGTACCAACCGGCGTCGACCAGCGCGTAAGGCCAGCCGTGCGCGGCCGCGTAGTCCACGTACTTCTTCTGCATCGCGAGGCTCTGGCCCGCCTCACGGCCACCGGCGAGCCAGCTCCAGAACACCTTGCCCGGCTCGATCCACGACGTGTCGCGCACCTTGGACCTCGGTGCCAGGTCGTCCACCAACGTCGAAGACGACACGTCTGCCAGGGAGCCGACAACGGCCGTGCGCCACGGTGACTGCCACGGGCCGTCCACGAGCACCTGCTCGTCCCAGTACTTGATCGCATACGACGACGAACCCGCGGTGTGCACGAGCCGCGCACCCGAGTGGCGTCCGTCCACAGCGGACTCGGTGATCAGCGAGTACACACCGTTCGTCTCGAACAACGCCGGATTCAGGTACTCCGCAGTCTCGGCAGAGGTGGCATTCGTTTCCACGAACGGGTTCTCGTAGTCACGCCGGTACTTGGCGATCCACGCGGTCGCCGCGGAAGGGACCACGAACGCCGAGGTCTCGCGCAGCACGTTGCCCAAACCCGCGGGCAGTTCGTACCGGTAGGCGACGCCGTCGCGCGCGGTCCGCACGACGACATCGAGGCGGGCGGCACCGGCGAACGAGTAGCGCTCCTCCTTGTGCGTCACGGTGCGCTGCCGCTGCTTGCCCGACGACGCGGTGTAGTGCTCGACCACGCGTCGTTCGGTCCGTCCGATCAATCGCAGACCGGTGGAAAGATCCGCTCTTTCGGTGACCACGCCCAACGGGCTCGGCTCCAGCACGGTGGTGCCGCCACGGGTCACCGACAGCGTCGGCACCCCGTTCGACAACTGCACGACAGCCTTCGGCCAAGCGCCGGTTTGTGCTGTCGCTACTGGGGTTGTGACGCCCGCTGTCAGGGCGATGGCGAGTGCTCCCGCCGCGCGCCAGCGCACGGTAGACAACCGCATGTCCAGTCCTCCAAGACGTCGGTCGCGGCGGCGACAGATCCGATGTATACGCGGTGCGGCGCCATTGGTCTACAACGCGGCCGGAAAGGCTTTTCCGGTCGGTGGCCGCTGACTACGATGCTTTCGATGGCCGAACCGGTGGGGACGTGTGCGAACTGCGGCGCCGCGACCGCCACCTCCCGGCGCAAACACGCGCGGTACTGCTCGAACGCCTGCCGTCAGCGGGCGTACCGGCAACGGGTGAACGAGCCGGTTACGGCACTGGACAGTTTCATCGGCCGTGACGACGAACTGAGCTGTCTCACCACACTCCGCGACAACCGCGTGCTCACGCTCATCGGCCCCGCCGGCGTCGGGAAGACCAGGTTGGCCAAGGAGTTCACCGCCGGCCAGGGCGTGGTGTGGGTCGAGCTCGCCTCGGAGTCGAACGTCGTCCGGGCGTGCGCGACGGCCCTCGGCGTCGGCGAACCCGCGCTCAGCGCCCTGGTGTGCGCACTGGCCGATCAGACCGCGGTGCTGGTGCTGGACAACTGCGAGCACGCCGTGGCGGAGTGTGCGGCGCTGCTGGAGCCGTTGCTGCTCGGCTGCCCGGGAGTGCGGGTGATCGCCACGAGCCGCGAACCGCTCCGGGTGCCGGGCGAGGTGCTGTTCGCGGTGCGGCCGCTGCCGTTGCGGCGCGCGGTGGAGCTGTTCGCCGACCGCGCCCGCGCGAACCAGCTGGGCCTGCGGATCGACAACTCGGAGGTGCTCGCCGCGTTGTGCGCGCGCCTGGACCGGCTACCGCTGGCCATCGAGCTCGCCGCCCGGCTGGTGACCGTGCTGCCCGTCCCCGAGCTGCTGGCGCGCCTGGACGACCGGCTGGAGCTGCTCAACCGAGGCAACCGCACCGCCGCCGAACGGCACCAGAGCCTGCGGGCCGCGATCGCGTGGAGCTACGACCGCCTCAGCGCCGACGAGCAGCACGTGCTCAGGTGCCTCGCGCCGCTGCCCGGCGACTTCGGCCTCGACGTCGCGCTGGCCGCGTGCGACCTGCCGGCGGACCGGGTGCTCGCGTTGCTGTCCGCACTGGTGGCGAAGTCGCTGCTCACGTTCTCCGGAGCGGGCCGGTTCGAGCAGCTCGAATCGGTCCGGCTGTACGGCCGCGAAAGGGCGTTCGCCGGTGATCAACCTGGTGTTCCGGCGGCTAACCTGGAGGCGGTTCCGCCGCGGGTCGGCCCCCGCGGCGAGACCACCAAAACAGCTGATCAATGAGGTCGGGGGGACTCGAACCCCCACTGGCTGGGACCTAAACCCAGTGCCTCTGCCAATTGGGCTACGACCCCTCACGTGGAAGCCTATAGGCCTGCCATGGACTCGCTCTCTCGGGTCGCACGTGGGTCGCTCGAAGCCGCGGCCCTGACCGTCCACTACGGTTGCGGGCAGAACCGCTGCTAGGAGGACATGTGGCTCGCGATCCCGACACCATCCAGCGCGAGATCGAACAGGCTCGTACCGCGCTGGCCGCCACCTTGGACGAGCTCAGCGAGCGCGCCAACCCGCAGAAGCTCGTCGAGCAGGGCAAGTCGTCCGTGCTCGACGTGCTGAGCCAGCCCAAGGTGAAGTACACGCTGATCGCGGTGGGCGCGGTGGTCGGCTTCGCGCTGGTCCGCAAGTTGTTCCGCTAGGACACCCGCACCAACGGCAGGAGCACCTGCTCGACGACCTTCTCCACGAACGGCTCGTCGAGCGGGTCTCCGGTCAGCATCAGCCGGTAGATGAGCGCGGCCCCCGCGATCTCGACCGCCATGCCGCGCGGGGCGTCTGCCTTGAGCTCGCCCCGTTCGGCTGCGCGGTCCAGGATCCCGCGCAGCACGTCGCGCTGCGAGATCAGGAACGTCTCCCGGAACGCCGCCGCCAGCTCCGGCTCGTGCGGCAACTCGCCGACGAGCGCCTGGGCTGCCTTGCCGATCGGTCCGGACAGGAACGCGGCGAACGACGAGAGGAACTCGCGCAGGTCGCCGGCCAGTGAGCCGGTGTCCGGTGCCGCGAGGTTCTGCGTGGCGAGCTGGGTGCACGTGTCGATCACGAGATCGAGCTTCGACTCCCAGCGCCGGTAGATCGTGGCCTTGCCCGCTCTCGCGCGAGCTGCCACGGCGTCCATGGTGAGGGCCCGGTACCCGACCTCGGCCATCACCTCGAGCGCTGCCTGACGTAATGCGTCGTCCCTGCTGGCGTCGCGAGGACGGCCCCGCTGGGGGACCCTGCCCTCGTTGAACGCCGTTGTCGACACGGCCATGCCACCTCCTCGTACAAGGGCACGGCGCATGCGTGTCTCCCCGCCCCTTTGGCGGGACATCCTAGGCGTCTTACCCATCTCGCAGGGTGAGCAGCACCCGGTTGTTGCTTCGTGTTGCGGTTGGTTGGCTCTTGCGCGATGTGGTCCAGAACTCCTACCTTTCGGACTTGTCTGGACCAAGCTGCCCCGCCGCGCAGCTGAACGTGAGGGTTCGTCATGCGCGGGCGAGGAGCGGGTAATGGTCTTTGGTAGGAGGGGTTTCATTGGTGGCACCACGGCGGCGGTGGTACTCGCCCAGACGGGTGTAGCGACCGGGAAAGCGACCGGGCCATCGGATGTCTTCGGCTGTGAAGGCATGTCGGAACGCGAGTGGGAAAAGTTCGTCGGGGCGCAGGATCTCGTGTGGCAGAAACCTCCGACCCAGTACGGGCAGGCGCCGTTCCTCGGTGACGGCCGGCTCGGCAGCGTCGTGTACGCCGAGGCCAACACCGTGCGGTTCACCGTGCAGCACGCCGATGTGCAGGACCACCGCACGTCCGGCGGCAGCCAGTTCGGCGTGTGCAGACTTCCTGTCGGAAACCTGAAGATGACCGCGGCGGGCACCGTCACGGCCGTCGACTGGCGCCTCGACCTGTGGAACGCCGAACTGCGTGGAACCGTGACCACGTCGCTGGGCGTGATCTCGTTCGTCGCGTACATCCACGCCGAACGCTCGGTGCTGTCGCTGAACGTCACCGCGACCGGCACCGAGAAGCCGGTGCTCGAGTTCGTGCCGTCCAAGGCGATCCCGCCGCGCGCGGACTTCAACCCGCTTCCCGAGGGCTACGTCCTCAACCCCGATCCCGTGACGAAAGCCGACGGCCGCGAGACGCTGGTGACGCAGGCGCTGAACGCGGGCGGCCAGACGGCAACCGCTTTCCGGATCATCACGAACGGCCATGCGCAACGCGTGCTGCTGTCGGTCGCGCACACCTATCCCGAGGTCGCGGCGGACAAGATCGTGCTGAAGTCGGTGCGCGAGGCCGCGGCGCTCGGCGGGCTGCTGACCAGGTCGCACCGGAGGTGGTGGAACGCCTTCTACCGGAAGAGCTTCCTGTCGTTCGGGGAGCAGCGGCTGCAGGCGTTCTACTGGATCCAGCTCTACAAGGTCGCGTCCGGCTCCCGCGCGGGCAGCCCGGTGATGGCGACGACGGGTCCGTGGCTGGAGAAGACGCCGTGGGCCGCGGCCTGGTGGAACCTCAACGTGCAGCTGGAGTACTGGCTGATCCACGGCTCGAACCACCTGGAGCTGGACTCGATCACGTCGACCCTGAAGGACAACCAGGACCAGCTCGTCCGCAACGTCAAGGAGCAGTACCGGCACGACTCGGCGGGTGTCGGCCGCAGCACCGACCGGACGACGTCCAACGCGGGCACCCTGTACGAACCGGGCACGGGCGGCACCGGCGTGAAGGAGCTCGGCAACCTCACGTGGGGCCTGCACAACGTCTGGCTGTCCTACCGCCACAGCATGGACGTCCGGATCCTGTCCGACGTCGTGTTCCCGCTGTTGCGCCGGTCGATCAACTACTACCTGCACTTCCTCAAGAAGGGCAGCGACGGCAAGCTGCACCTCGACGTCACCACCTCGCCGGAGTACGGCGACGCCCCGGACTGCAACTACGACCTGCAGCTGATCCGGTGGGGCTGCCAGACGTTGATCGACTCCGCGAAGCTGCTGAAGATCAAGGATCCGCTGGAGCCGAAGTGGGCCGAGGTGCTGCGGGACCTCGTGCCGTACCCGGTCGACGGGAACGGGTTCATGATCGGCGCTGGGGTGCCGTTCGTGGTGTCGCACCGGCACTTCTCACACCTGCTGGCGACGTTCCCGCTGATGACGGTGAACTGGGATCAGCCGGAGAACCGCGCGTTGATCGAGAAGTCGTTGCACCACTGGATGTCGCTGGAGCCCGCGCACCGCGGTTACAGCTACTCCGGCTCCGGCTCGATCGCGGCGCGCATGTTCCGCGGCGACGAGGCCTACGCGTACTTCGTGAAGATGTTCGACACCACCAAGCGCTACCCGGTGCTCGAGAACACCATGTACACCGAGGCAGGCCCGGTCGTCGAGACCCCGCTGTCCGGCGCGCAGACGATCCACGACTTCGTCTGCCAGAGCTGGGGCGGCGTCGTCCGGGTGTTCCCGGCCGTGCCGTCCGCCTGGCCGGACGTCATGATCGCCGACCACTCCTGTGAGGGTGGTTTCGACGTCACCGCGAAGCGCTCCGGTGGCAAGACCCAGTTCGTGCTCGTCCGCAGCCGCGCGGGTGAGCCGTTGGTGCTGCGGCACGGAATCACGGGCCCGGTGTCCGTCGTGAGTCCGGTCCGCTATCACGACCGCGGTGACGGGACGCTGGAGATCCCGTTGCGCCGCGGGCAGGAAGTCCTGGTGCACCCCAGGGGCCGCCGCCCCGACCTGACCGTGAAGCCGGTCGCCATCACGACCCCTGGCAAGCCATGGGGTCTCCCCGCGTGATGTTCGGAAAGGAAAGCCCCATGCGCACACTCACCCTGGCGGTGCTGTCCACAATGGTCGGCGCGGTCCTGGTCGCTCCTGTCGCACAGGCGTTGCCCGACGGTCTCGCCCTGACCCCGCCGATGGGCTTCAACAACTGGAACGCCACCCACTGCCGGGCCGACTTCAACGAGGCGATGGTCAAGGGCATCGCCGACATCTTCGTGAACAAGGGCCTGAAGGACGCCGGCTACGAGTACGTCAACATCGACGACTGCTGGGCCGAGAAGACCAGAGACGCCCAGGGCAAGCTGGTGCCGAACAAGACCCGCTTCCCCAACGGCATCAAGGCCGTCGCCGACTACGTGCACTCCAAGGGCCTGAAGTTCGGCATCTACACCTCGGCCGGCACCAAGACGTGCAACAAGGACAACGGCTTCCCCGGCGGCCTGAACCACGAGGAGTCGGACGCTCAGCAGTTCGCGTCCTGGGGCGTCGACTACCTGAAGTACGACAACTGCAACAACCAGGGCGTCGACGCCAAGCAGCGCTACCGCAAGATGCGTGACGCGTTGAAGAAGACCGGACGCCCGATCGTCTTCTCGTTGTGCGAGTGGGGCCAGAACAAGCCGTGGGAGTGGGCCTCCGACACGGGCCACCTGTGGCGCACGACCGGCGACATCAACGACACCTGGCCACGCACGATGGACATCTACGAGAAGAACGTCGTGCTGGACGCCTACGCCGGTCCTGGGCGCTGGAACGACCCCGACATGCTTGAGGTCGGCAACGGCAAGATGTCCGCGACGCAGTACCGCAGCCACTTCTCGCTGTGGGCGATCATGGCCGCACCGCTGCTGATCGGCTCGGACCTGCGCAAGGTCAACGCCGACACGTTCACCATCCTGGAGAACAAGGACCTCATCGCGGTCGACCAGGACAAGCTCGGCAAGCAGGGCAAACGGATCAGGACCACCGGCAAGACCGGCGTCGACGTGATCGTGAAGCCGCTGGCCAACGGCGACAAGGCCGTGGCGCTGTTCAACAAGTCCGGTTCCACGCAGACGATCTCGACCTCCCTGTCCGAGATCGGCTTCTCCGGCCCGGCGACGTTGAAGGACCTCTGGACCAAGTCCACGCGGACGACGACCGGCGCGATCTCGGCCTCGGTGCCGTCGCTCGCCACCGTGGTCTACCGCGTGTCGAAGTCCGACGGCGGCCCGCGCCCGACCCCGCCGGCCGGCACCACCGACCTGTCCGCGTTCGAGGCGTCGTCGTCCACGAACGGCTGGGGCCCGGTGGAGATCGACAAGTCCGTCGGCAACCAGGCGGCCGGTGACGGCAGGACGTTGACGATCAACGGCGCCACGCACCCCAAGGGGTTCGGTGCGCACGCGGCCTCGACGATCGAGTTCTACCTGGGCCGCAAGTGCTCCTCGATCACCGTGGACGTCGGTGTCGACGACGAGGTGGCCGCGGGCAAGGGCTCGGTGATCTTCCAGATCCTCGCGGACGGCACGAAGATCGCGGACTCGGGGAAGCTGACGGGCACGGACGCGGCGAAGAAGCTCACCGCGCCGCTGACCGATGCCGAGAACCTGTCGCTGGTGATCACGGACGCCGGTGACGGGATCAACTCCGACCACGGCGACTGGGGCTCGCCGCGCATCACCTGCGCGTAGTCCGGTGAGGACGGTCTGTGATCTGCTGTAACGCGGGTCACAGACCGTCCTATATGTCAGGCATGAAAGCAACTCGGCTCCTCCCTGCCCTTGCGGCCGCCGCCGCGCTGGCGTTGGCGCCTGGCCTGGCGCTCGCCGACCCCGGCACCGGCAAGGGGAACGGGATCACGAACAACCCGCAGGTTCCGCCTGGACAGTCCACCGAGGACACCTCGGTGCCGCAGCCGCCGTCGAACGCGGACTTCAGCGGCAACGGCGCGAACGTGCACGGCCCGTACGACTCGACCCGTGACGGTTCGCCGTCGCTGAACGGGAACGGCACGGGCGAGGCGACCGGCAAGCCGTGCGCCGGCTGCGTCGGCAAGGCCGACAACAAGAATCCGAACGGCCAGCAGCCGGGCGGATCGGACGCCAACTCCGGCTACGAGTGCGACACCAACCACGGTGTCGGCCGCGGCAACCCGGCCCACACGGGCTGCACGCCCGCCGAACAGCCGCCGTCGACGCCACCGGCCACCTCCACGCCTCCGGCCACCTCCACGCCCCCGGCCACCTCGACCCCACCGGTGGTCCCGCCCGGCGGTGGAGCGCCTCCCGCACCTCAGGCGGCGCCCTTCGGAGAGGCGGCTGAGGTCGACGAACTGGCGTTCACCGGCTTCGACGTGCTGCCGCTGGGCCTGGGCGGCCTCGCGCTGGTGGGTGCCGGCGTCGTCATGGCGCGGCGGGCCAGGCGGCCCTGACCCGGGCCACGGCGAGCTGGGCCAGGTACCGCTTGACGACCCGGCCGTCGTAGCGCGTGTCGACGAGCTGCCGTACGTCCGCGATCAACTCGTCGCGGTGAGGTAGCGCGATGTGGTTCGAGTAGGTGAGGAGCAGGTCCGCGTACGCCTCGGTGTCGTAGGCCTGCTCCCACTCGTACCGGTGGAACTCCGGTTCACCGAAGAGCTCGCTGTCGTCGAACTCGCGCGGGATACCGTCCGCGCGCGACAGCCTGAGGTTCGGTGGGGTGGCGGGGTCCCAGCGCTCGTAGATCTCCTGCACGTCGACGAAGAACTGCTCGGTGCCACCCGCGACGTGGTGCGTGGAGATCACGGCCAGCAGGCCGCCGGCTTCGAGGGGCCGGGGGCACGTTTCGCTGTCCGTGGTGCGGATCGAGCCGGGCATGAGCGGTGGCGGACACGACGAGGCCGGGATGGTCCGGCGGGCCACGGACGACTCCTCGAAGCCGCGGCTGAGCGATGTACCTGCCGCCCCCCACGCGCTTCCTCTTGGCGCATCGCTCCAGCCTCCGATTTCGTTCCTGCGGTTGTCCACAGCCTAGCCGGAATCGGATCGCCCCAGGTCAAAGGCGTTTCAGGCTGTGGATAACTTGAGATCTTGGAGGTCTGGGCGGCTGGTGGCGGGGGACAACGAGCGGCGCGTCAGTTGCGACACGCCGTGCTCGGTCAGTCACTCGCCGAATTCAAGCGCCCGCGACGGCAGCGCGTCGATCCCGTTTCGCGCGAACTCGGTCCACGTGCGCCGCATGACCTTCGCCAGCTCCGGATCGGGCTCCTGGCCCGCCAGCATGCCCGCGCTCGCCCACGCGTCCGGGTCGAACAGGTACGGCAGCTCCATGCAGTGGCACGCACCCAGGGGTGCGCCCGGTGGCTTGCCCTTGAAGTTGTAGGTGGCGGCCTGACCGCCTGCCGCCGTCCAGTCCGCGGCGAACCGGCGGGCGGGCTCGGCGAACACGAGTTCGGTCACGGTCGCCCAGGCTTCCGGGTGGTCCGCCACGTACGGGCTGCCGTCGTCAGCCGTGTGCCCGACCAGCAGCTCGACCCTGGGCGCCGCGGCGCTGAGGTCGACCTCGTCGATCACCGGGCCGAACGGCATGCCGCCGGCCAGGCCGAAACGCGCCGCCATTGCCGGGACCTCCTGCTGCACGGCCAGCACGTCGTCCACCCGTGTGGAGGCGTCCACGGACACGAACTCGCGCAGCGCGGCGGTCATCTCCGCACGTTCGGGGCCGCGTGCGCCGAGCGGGGCGCTCTGCAGGATCGCGCGGTGGAACAGGTTTTCGGTGTCGGTGAGCATCAGCGCGTACACGGAGTCCGCGCCCGCGGACTGCCCGAACGCGGTCACGTTCGACGGATCGCCACCGAACGCGGCGATGTTGTCGCGCACCCACCGCAGCGCGACGAGCTGGTCGAGCAGACCCAGGTCGTCGCGCAGGTAGCCGAAGATGCCGAGCCGGTAGCTGACGCTGACCACGACGACACCCTCGGTGGCCAGCAGTGTCGCGTCGTACTTCTTCGACTCACCGCTGCCCGTCACGTACGCGCCGCCGTGGAACCAGACCATCACGGGCAGCCCGGACGCATCGGCGGGGGCGGTCACGCTCAACACCTGGCAGTGCTCGTCGAACGACAGGCCCTCCACCGAGTTGCCGACCACCGCGACCAGCGACGACGGCGGTTGCGGGCAGGCGGGGCCGCGCTGTGAGGAGCCGACCACGCCGTCCCAGGAGACCGGTTCGGGTTCGGCGAAACGGGCGGCCTTCGCGTACCGGACGCCACGGGTGTTGATCAGCACCTTTCGATACTAAGCATGCGTAACCAATTCCACAGCGTCTCGATTCGGCGCGAACACCGGGACAGGAGCACGATGTAACGGTTGAGCATCGACCACGAGGAGGCGCCCGGTGCGGGCTACGACGATCTACGGCACCCGAGACATCCGCGTTGAGGAGGTGCCGGACGCGGCCGTCGAGGAGGCCACCGACGTCGTCGTCCGGGTCGAGCTGGCCTGCATCTGCGGCAGCGACCTCTGGGCGTACCGCGGCGTGGCCAAGCGCGAGGGCGGGCAGCGGATCGGGCACGAGTTCCTCGGCATCGTCGAGGAGGTCGGCAGCGAGGTCCAGTCCGTCAACGTCGGCGACCGGGTCATCGCGCCGTTCGTGTGGAGCGACGGCACTTGCGCGTACTGCCAGGCGGGGTTGCAGACGTCGTGCCGGGCAGGTGGCTTCTGGGGCAGCAAGGGCAGCGACGGCGGCCAGGGCGAGGCGGTCAGGGTGCCGCAGGCCGACGGCACGCTGGTCCGGGTTCCCGCGGACGCGCCGGCCGCGCTGCTGCCCGCGTTCCTGAGCCTGTCCGACGTCATGGGCACCGGTCACCACGCGGCGATGGGCGCGGGCGTGGGTCCCGGCGCGACGGTCGCGGTCGTCGGTGACGGCGCGGTCGGGCTGTGCGGCGTGCTCGCGGCCAAGCGGCTCGGCGCCGAGCGGATCATCGCGATGGGACGGCACGAGGACCGCGCCAAGATCGCGAAGCTCTTCGGTGCCACGGACCAGGTCTCCGAGCGCGGTGAGGCCGCGGTCGAGCGGATCAAGGAGATGACCGGCGGGCTGGGCGCGTCGGCCGTGCTGGAGTGCGTCGGCACCGAGCAGTCGTGGGAGACCGCGATGGGCATCGTGCGCGACGGCGGCCGGATCGGGTACGTCGGCGTGCCGCACGAGATGCCAGGGTTGCCGCTCGGCAAGCTGTTCGGGCGCAACATCGCCATCGGTGGCGGCGTGGCTCCGGCGCGGGCGTACCTGCCGGAACTGCTGGCCGACGTGCTCGCCGGGCGGATCGACCCCGGACCGGTGTTCGACCGGACGGTCTCGCTCGACGACGTCGCGCTGGGTTACCAGGCGATGGACGAGCGGACCGCCCTCAAGGTCATCGTTCAGCCGTAGCGCGCGGCGCGGTGGTGAGCACGTAGTCCTCGGCGCGCACGCGCTTGGTCCGCATCCAGTACCGCCAGGTGAATCCCGGCCACACGGTGCGGTTCACGCCCTGCGCGTCGAGGTACCAGCTCTTGCAGCCACCCTGGGTCCAGACGCCCTTGGTGAGCTTGTGCTGGATCTCCTCGTTGAACTCCTGCTGGGCCTCCGGCCGCACGTCCAGCTCCGCTGCGCGGTGTTTGTCGAGGAGCTGGAGGCACTGCGAGATGTACCGGATCTGCGACTCGATCATGAACACGACCGAGTTGTGGCCGAGCCCGGTGTTGGGGCCCAGCAGGAAGAACAGGTTGGGGAATCCCGAGACCGTGATGCCGTAGTAGGTCTCGATGCCCTGCTGACGCCACTGCTTCGCGAGGTCGACGCCGCCCTTGCCCTGGATGTCCAGGTAGTCGAACGAATCGACGACGTGGAACCCGGTGCCGTAGATGATGACGTCGACCTCGTGCTCGACGCCCGCACCGTCCACGATGGACTTCTCGCGCACCTCGGAGATCTTGTCCGTCACCAGGTCCACGTTCGGACTGGCCAGCGCGGGGTAGTAGTCGTTGGAGATCAGCACGCGCTTGCAGCCCATGGTGTAGTCGGGCTTCAGCTTCTTGCGCAGCTTCGGGTCCGGCACCTGCTTCTTCATGTGCTTCAACGCGATGCCCTGCGCGAACCGCATGATCTTCGGGTTGATCGCGAAACCCAGCGCGGACGACTCGCGCACCCAGTAGACGAAGTTCCGGTAGAGCCGCTGCGTGAAAGGCAAGGCGCGGAACAGCTTCTGCTCCCGGCCGGTGATCTCGCGGTCGGCCTTGGGCATGATCCACGGCGGCGTGCGCTGGAAGATCTTCATCGAGCCGACCTGCTTCGCGATCTTCGGCACGAACTGGATCGCGGACGCGCCCGTGCCGACCACGGCGACGCGCTTGCCGGTGAGGTCGTAGTCGTGGTCCCACTGCGCCGAGTGGAACGTCTTGCCGCCGAAGTTCTCGATGCCGGGCAGCTCGGGGACGTTCGGGATGTGCAGCGCGCCGACGCCGGCGACCAGCGCCTGTGCCGTGTAGGTGTCGCCCTGCTCGGTCGTGATGTTCCAGCGCTTGGCCTCGTCGTCCCACCGCGCGCCGGAAACCTTGGTGTTGAAGCGGATGTGCGGCCGCAGCTCGTACTTGTCGGCGACCTGCCGCAGGTAGTCCCAGATCTCGCCCTGCTGCGCGAACATCCGCGACCACTTGGGGTTCAGCTCGAACGAGAACGAGTACATGTGCGACGGCACGTCACACGCGCAGCCGGGATAGGAGTTGTCGCGCCAGGTGCCACCGAGGTCAGCGGCCTTCTCGAGCACCACGAAGTCGTGCTCGCCGCGGCGCTTCAGCTCGATGGCCATGCCGAGGCCGGAGAAGCCGGTGCCGATGACGAGCACTTTCGTCTCTCGGTGCATGGGGAAGTCCCTCCGCTCGCGGTGGCTACTTCGCAGTAGGTTACTCGAAGTAAGTTACGAGCGGTAGACTCCATTCGTGACTGCTCCGCGCCGCCGCATGCCCAAGGCCCAGCGCATGGCGCAGATGCTCACCGTCGCCGAGGAGATCTTCGCCGAGCAGGGGTATCTGGCCACGTCGATGGACGAGATCGCCGAACGCGTCGGCGTCTCGAAGCCGATGCTCTACGAGTACTTCGGCTCGAAGGAAGGCCTGCTCATCGGCTGTATTCACCGTGCGCGCACCGAGCTGCGGGAGAAGACCGCGGCGGCGATCGCGGGCGCGGGAAGTCCTGAGGAGTTCCTGCGGCTCGGCCTGCTCGCGTTCTTCGAGTTCATCGACGAGCACCGCAGGTCGTGGGCGTTGCTGCGGCAGGAGGCGGCCGTGGCCGTGCCATCGGCCCAAGAAGAGGTGGAAGGCATCCGTCAGCAGCAGACGGACATGATCGGGGCCGTGCTGGCGTCGTTCACGCCGGACATCGACCCGCTGGAAGCCGAGGCGTTCGCGGAGATCGTCGTCGGTGCGACGGAACGCCTCGCGGTGTGGATGGAGCGCAGGCCCTCGGTGGGGCCCGCGCTCGCAACCGACTACGTGATGGCCGTGATCTGGCCGGGTGTTTCCGCCAGGCTTACGAAGCTGCCCGCACCCGCTCGGCCCGCATAGCGGAGACGGCGGGCAGGTCCAGCGGGGCGAGCTTCGTGCCCGTGGCCCACTCGATCAGCATGTCCGCGAGCGCCGGGTTGCGCGGCAGCACAGGTCCGTGCAGGTAGGTGCAGACGATCCGGCCCTGAACCGCGCCCTCGGCGCTGCCGTCGTTGCCAGTGCCGACCTTGACGTGCGCCAGCGGCCGGGCCGCCGGGCCCAGGGTGGTGCGGCCCTGGTGGTTCTCGAAACCGAGCAGCGGGCCCTCGAACAGGCCGTCCGCCGGCTCGGCGACGACCTCACCGATCGCACGGCTGCCGCCCGCGTGCGAGGACGAGTCGATCAGGCCCATGCCGGGGTGCGTGATGTTGTCGGCACGGGTGAAGCTCTCGCCGAAGATCTGGATGCCGGCGCAGACACCGAACACCACGGCGTTCTTCGTGACGGCGCGCTGCAGGCCGGGGTGTTCGCGCAGGTGCTTCACGGCCAGCGTCTGCGCGGTGTCCTCACCGCCGCCGACGACGTAGATGTCGCACGAGTCCGGTACCGGCTCGCCGTAGTTGATCGGCACGATCTCGGCTTTGATGCCGCGCCACGTCATGCGCTTCTCGAGGACCACGGCGTTGCCGAAGTCCCCGTACGTGCCGAGGAGATCCGGCAGCACGAGCGCGATCTGGATTGTCGACTCACTCATCAGCGGCAGCCCTGGCATTCAAGTCGCGGAACGCGGTGTAGTTGGCGATGACCTCGACCGCCCCCTGCGGCATCTGGTCGATGGCCTTCAGCGGGTCGGGCACGATCGTGTGCTGGACCTCGGCGTAGGTCAGGCGGACGGCGAGATCGGTCGCCCGTTCGCCGGACGCGATCACCGTGCGGCCCTGCAGCCGTTCGAACGGGACGTCCCACAGCCAGCTCAGATCGCGGCCGTCGGCCTCGTTGGCGTTGATCACCAGGACGGCCGGGTGGTTGGCCTCCTTGACGACCGTGAGGGTCTCGCTCCAGCCGGCGGGGTTCTTGCTGAGCAACAGGCGCGCGCTGCGGCCGTTGCGCTGGATCGTGCGGTAACGGCCGCTCACGTTGGAGACGCCGCGCAGCCTGCGCACCGCCTCGTCCGTGGGCACACCGAGAGCGTGCGCGGCGGCGGACGCCATGACGGCGTTGGCCTGGTTGAACTTGCCCGGCAGCGTGAGGCGGAGCTCCAGCTTCTGGTGCTCCGGGGTGATCATCGCCTCGTCGGCGGTGATCCAGTTCGGGTGCGGGCGCGCGAGGTCGCAGCCGGTGCAGTGCCAGTGCTCGCCCTGCCAGCGGATCGGGTTGCCGCAGCGCGGGCAGCTCGCGGAGTCGTGGTGCCAGCCGGTGCCGGTGGCGACCCAGATGACCTTCTGGGCGTTCCAGGCCGCGCTCGTCACCATCACGTCGTCGCAGTTCGCGACGATCGTGCAGTTCGGCAGCTTGGTGACGGTGTCGCGCAACGCCCGCTCGATGGTGCGAACCTCGCCGACGCGGTCGAGCTGGTCGCGCGACAGGTTCAGGATCACCGCGACGGCCGGGTTGCTCGCGCCCGCGACGGCGGGGAAGTAGCCCTCGTCGCACTCCAGCACCGCGTACGGGGCGTCCGGCTGCTTCGACAGCGCCGTGACGTGCCCGTCGGGCATGTTCGCGCCACTGTGGTTCGTGGCGACCTCGCCCAGCGCGCCGACGGCCCTGGCCAGCATCATCGTGCTGGTGGTCTTGCCGTTCGTCCCGGTCACGACGGCGACCCTGCGGCCGTGCGTGAGCCGGGCGAGCGCCTGCGGGTCGAGCTTCAGCGCCACCCGGCCGCCGATCATGCCGCCGGCGCCGAGGCCCATCTTCTGGGACAGCGTGGAGCTCAGGTTGCCCAGCTTCACGGCGGCTGCGGTGCGCAGAGGGAGGCGGGCGGGGGAATCGTTCACCCCGGCGATGCTACCGGCGGTGGAGAAGCGACCTTTTCGGGCGGTCGTTGCGTTGGTGTGAACGGGGTTCGGTACAACTAGCGACTCAGCACCGGCGGCTCGGCACGACTGGCGGCTCGGCACGACTGGCGGCTCGGCACGACTGGCGGCCCGGCACGACTAGCGGGCCAGGCCGCGCAGGATGCGCGGATCGGCTCGACGGTCGGGAGCTGGCCGTCGACTGGGTCATGTTCTCGGGTGCGGGCTGGGTGGGCTGACTGTTCTAGCGGGCCAGGCCGCGCAGGATGCGGATCAGCTCGACGGTCGGGAGCTGGCAGAGCTGTGCCATGTTCTCGAGCGCGGGCAGGTCGAGGTGCACCTCGGGGGAGAGGCTGGGAGGCAGCGCGTGCAGGCGTCCGGCGGCCCAGCGCTTGAGCGGCACCAGGCGTGGGTTGTCGGTGGCGGCCACGGCGGTGAGGCTCAGCGTCAGGTGGCCGGCGGGGGTGTCGCCGAAGAAGCGTTCGTGGACGCGGGCGAGCACCTGGTGCGCGGGCACGTCGAGGGCGTGGCAGATCTCCACCAGGCGCACGACGGAGCACTGCCGGGTACCCAGCTCGTAGGTCGCCAGCGTCTGCAGCGAGATCTCCGTCTGCAGTCGCTTGTTGAGCTCCTTGCGGGTCCAGCCGCGCTGCTTGCGAAGGCTGCGGATCTCATCACCGAGCACGCGCTGGTACGCCGCTGTGTCGATTTGGCCTGTCGCAGTCGTCACTGGTCCTCCACCCCGTGAGCGGGTCTCACGGTGATGGAAGGCGCCAGAGCTTCGCTGCTTACGCAACTTACTGCCGGAATCCCCCGAATGGGGTACTCGACTCTACTCTGGGTATCAGTTTACGCAGCGCACGCCGTCTGCGGTGATGGGCGGAGGGGCCGCGGGGTCAGCCGGTTGCTGACGTGCACCGTCCAGGGCGAGTACTCCGGAGCCGGTGAATCCCTGCGCTCCGGGGCCCGAGTAGTCGGAGCCCAGGAAGACGCGGACGCGGCCGGCCGGGGTGTTCACGTCCTCTTCCGTCTTCACGCCGCCGAGGGCCTTCTGGACCGCGTCGGCACCCGCCTCGCCGCCCTTGCCGTAGCGGACGACGGACTTCGACATGGCCGCGGCGTTGCCCGTCTGGCCCTCGCCGAAGCCCTTCGCGACGAGTGACTGGAGCACCTGGCCGGCGAGGCCTGGCTGGCCGGAGGCGTTGCGGACGTCGACGATCACCGAGGCGTTGTTGAACTTGGGGTCCGGCGCGGCCGACGACGCGGGCGCCTTGCCGAGGTTCTTCACGAACGTGCGGACGTCGCCCTCGTCGACCTCGACCGCCGAGCCGTCCTCGGGGGTCTGCAGGTCGGGGTTGCCGGTCGGGATCGTCTGGAACGTCATGTTGCCGCCCGTCAGGTCCTTCATCTGCAGGGCGAACTTGGCGATGTCCCAGCCGTCGTCGAGCACGATGGCGCCGCTCACGGCCTTGATCGTGTCGTTGCGCTTGGTGCTGTCGGTCAGCACGCCCGCGGAGAGCATCTTCTTGGCCAGGCCCGCCATGAAGACCTGCTGG
The DNA here is from genome assembly GCF_033949945.1 of Lentzea miocenica. Lineage (NCBI taxonomy): Bacteria > Bacillati > Actinomycetota > Actinomycetes > Pseudonocardiales > Pseudonocardiaceae > Lentzea > Lentzea miocenica. The sequence continues at coordinate 9,586 of NZ_JAXAVW010000017.1, read as the reverse complement.
CGCACGACGCGGTCCAGGTCGCCCATTGGCAGACCGTGCCGCTGCCGGACGAACGCCAGCGCGTTCTTGCCCTCGATGGTCTGCGGGCCCGCCTTGAAGTTCGCGCCGGAGAAGCTGTCGCGGACGTTGCTGTTGAGGCAGACGTCGATGCCGCCGATGGCCTTGGTGATCTCGTAGAAGCCCACCAGGTTGACCTCGGCGTAGTGGTCGATGTTCGTGCCGGTCAGGTTCTGGATGGTCTCGATCAGGTTCTTCGCGCCCGCCTTGCGGGTCTCCATCTCGAGGTCCTGCGGGCTCTTGCCGCTGCCCTGCAGCTTCTCCGCGGCTTGCCCCTTGGCGTAACCGTAGGCAGAGTTGATCTTGTGGCGCCCGAAGCCGCCCGCGATCTTCACGTAGGAGTCGCGGGGGAACGACACCGCGAACGCCTTGCCGCTGTCGTTCGGGATGTGCAGCAGGATCAGCGTGTCGGTGTTGAAACCGCCGTCGTCGCTGCCGCCCGCCTGCAGCTCGTTGAGGATGTTCTGCGGCAGCGGGTTGCCCTTGGAGTCGGTGCGGCTGTCCATGCCGACCAGCAGGATGTCGATCGCGCCGTCGGCCGGCTTCTCACCCGCGTCGGCCAGGCCGAAGTCCTGCGTGGTCAGGTTGTCGGTCAGCGCGGTGTAGTTCTGCCAGCCGATGCCGGTGACCAGCAGGACCACCGCGGACAGCATGCTGACGAAGATCTTCGTGCCGGTGTACGTGCCACGGCTGGCCGTGCTCGGCCGGCGAGCGGCGGCGGGCCTCGGTCGCGGCCGGGCCGGAGCGGGCGTCTTCGCCTTGGCGGGCGTGGTGCGGACCGTCGGGCGGTCGGCCACCGGACGCGGGCGCGGGGCGGACGACGTGGCGCGGGCGGGCTGCTCCCGGCGCGGGGTTTCCCGGCGAGGTGGCTCGCTGCGGCTCGCGGACTCCCGGCGCGGAGGCTCCCTGCGCGGCGGTTCGGCGCGCTTCGGGGGCTCCCGGCGCGGAGGTTCTGCCTGGCGCGGTTCGCGGCGCGGCGGCTCTGAGCTGCGCGGCGGCACCTGGGGACGGCGGGGTTGCCCCGCCGGGGGTCGCGGGGTGGCGGAGGGTCGCCCAGAAGGAGACCGACCAGGAGATCCACTCGGGTCTCCCGGCCGCGGCGGCCGGTTGTCCACACCCACTCCTCTCAGCACTTCCGGGTACCCCAAGTAGACGTGCGGGGACTCCACTCGGTTGTGCAAAGCGTGACACAGTGGTGCACACCACCAGATGCAGGGGCCGTGACCAGCGGTTTTGCCGGTTTCGTAGACTCGTGGCCGTGTTGACGATGCAGGACGCGCTGCTCGCGCTGACCAAGTACTGGACCGACCGAGGTTGCATCGTGGTGCAGCCGTTCAACACCGAGGTCGGGGCGGGAACGCTGAACCCGGCCACCGTGCTGCGGGTGCTGGGTCCCGAGCCGTGGCGCGTCGCGTACGTGGAGCCGTCCGTGCGGCCCGACGACGCCCGCTACGGCGAGAACCCGAACCGGCTGCAGGCGCACACCCAGTTCCAGGTGATCCTCAAGCCGGATCCGGGCGACCCGCAGGAGCTCTACCTCGGCTCGCTGGAGGCGCTCGGCATCGACGTCCGCGCGCACGACGTCCGGTTCGTCGAGGACAACTGGGCCTCACCGGCGCTCGGCGCCTGGGGCCTCGGCTGGGAGGTCTGGCTCGACGGGCTGGAGATCACCCAGTTCACCTACTTCCAGCAGGCCGGCGGCATGACGCTCGACCCGGTGTCGGTGGAGATCACCTACGGCATCGAGCGGATCATGATGGCGCTGCAGGGCGTCGACCACTTCAAGAAGATCGCCTACGCGCCCGGCATCTCCTACGGCGAGGCGTTCGGCCAGGCCGAGTACGAGATGTCGCGGTACTACCTCGACGACGCGGACGTGGAGGCGAACAAGCGCCTCTTCGAGGAGTTCGCCGTCGAGGCGCGGCGGATGCTCGACGCCCGCCTGCCCGTGCCGGCGCACAGCTTCGTGCTGAAGTGCTCGCACATCTTCAACGTGCTGGACGCCCGGGGTGCGATCTCCACGACCGAGCGCGCCCGTGCGTTCGGCCGGATGCGCGGCCTGGCCAGGGAAGTCGCCGGTCTGTGGGCCGAGCGACGCGCCGAGCTCGGGCATCCGCTCGGGGTGGCTGAACTTCCGGCCGCCGTCGCGGCTCCTTCGTCCTTCGAGGACGTGGTGGCGCCGGCGACCCTGCTGTTCGAGATCGGTACCGAGGAACTGCCGCCGCACGAGGTGCTGCGGACCGTCGACGCGGTGCGCGAGGCCGTCACCTCGAAGCTGGGTGCGACTCGTCTGACGCACGGCACGGTGACCGTGCACGGAACGCCGCGCCGGATCGTCGTGCTGGTGCCCTCGGTGTCGCCGCGTGAGCCGGATGCCGAGCGCACGGTGCGTGGTCCGCGTGTTTCCGCCGCTTTCGACGCTGACGGCAACCCGACGAAGGCCGTGCAGGGCTTCGCGCGGGGCCAGGGCGTCGATGTCGCCGCGCTGGGGCGCGTCGAGGAGAACGGCGTCGAGTTCGTGGCGCTGACCAAGACCGATGCCGGGCGCGGTGCCGTCGAGGTGCTGAGCGGCCTGCTGGGCGAGGTCGTGTCGGACCTGCGCGCCGAGAAGAACATGAAGTGGAACGACCCGAAGCTGTCGTTCACCCGGCCGATCCGCTGGCTGCTCGCGCTGCTCGGGTCCACGCCGGTGCCCGTCGCGGTGTCGTCGCTGGCTTCCGGCACCGTCACGCGCGTGCACCGCACGGCTGACGCGCCGGTCGTTGAAGTGTCCACTGCGGACGGTTACCTGGAGTTCCTCGCCGGGCACGGCATTCAGGCCGATGCCTCGGTCCGCTCCGCTTCGATCGTGGCCGCCGCGCAGGAGCTCGCGGCGTCGGTCGGCGGTGTCGTCGAGGTCGACGGGCTGCTGGACGAGGTCACGAACCTGGTCGAATGGCCGACGCCGATCCTCGGCTCGTTCGAGGAGCGGTACCTGGAGCTGCCGGGCCAGATCCTCACGACCGTGATGCGCAAGCACCAGCGCTACCTGCCGGTGCGTTCGTCCGATGGCGCCTTGCTGCCGCACTTCGTGGCTGTGGCGAACGGTTCTATCGACGCGGACCTGGTCCGTGCGGGCAACGAGGCCGTGCTGCGCGCGCGGTACGAGGACGCGGCCTTCTTCTGGCGGGCGGACCTCAAGACCCCGCTGGAGGAGATGAAGTCGGGCCTCGCGAAGCTCACCTTCGCGGACAAGCTGGGCTCGATGGCGGATCGCGCGGGTCGCATCGCCACGCTGGCCGGTCGGTTCGCTTCGGTGGTCGACGTCGACCGCGAGACGCTTGATCGAGCGGGTGCGCTGGCCAAGTTCGACCTCGGTTCGCAGATGGTGATCGAGCTGTCGTCGCTGGCCGGTGTGATGGCGAAGGAGTACGCGGCGCGGGCGGGGGAGACCCCGGAGGTCGCGCAGGCGTTGTGGGAGATGGAACTCCCGCGCTCGGCCGGTGACGCGCTGCCGTCGTCGGTGCCGGGTGCGCTGCTCTCGCTGGCCGACCGCTTCGACCTGCTGGCGGGTCTGTTCGGCATCGGCGCGCAGCCGACCGGTTCCTCCGACCCGTTCGGCCTGCGCCGCGCGGCTCTGGGCGCGGTGACCGTGCTGCGGGCTTTCCCGGACCTGCGCGCGATCACCCTGCCGGTGGCGTTGTCCCTTGCCGCTGAAGGCCTTGAGGTGTCGGCCGAGGCGCTGGAGACCGCGCGGGAGTTCGCGGTACGGCGCTACGAGCAGGCGTTGCTCGACGCCGGCCACGAGCACCGGTTCGTGCAGGCGGTGCTGCCGCTGGCCGACTCGCCGGTGCTGGCCGACGAGACGCTGGCGCAGCTGGAGTCGTTGGCGGGCAACGAGTCCTTCGACTCGCTCGTGGCCGCTCTGCAGCGGGTGCGGCGGATCGTGCCGGCCGACGTCTCTGCTTCTTACGACGCCTCGGTGTTGTCGGAGCCGGCGGAAGTGGCGCTGTACAAGGCGTTCGACGGTGTTTCGCGCGATGTGGCCGGTCTGGCGGCGTTCGTTGCCGCTGCCGAGGGGCTGACGGCGCCGATCAACACGTTCTTCGAAGAGGTGCTGGTCATGGCCGAGGATCCGGCGGTCAAGGCCGCGCGGCTCGGGCTGCTGGGGTCGATCCGCGACTTCGCGGCGCCGGTGCTGGACTGGACCCAGCTGTAGGACGGAAGGGGCGTCTGCAAGTACCGCCAACTTGGTCGTCGGTAGTACTTGCAGACGCCTGTTCAGCTACTTGATCTCGAAGCTCTGGCCGTAGACCTTCCACCTGAGCGGTGTGTTCAGGTCGAGGTTGCCGGCCTTGAGCCACACGCGCTGCGCGGTGTCGACACGGGTGGTGTCCTCGTGTGCGGGCTCCTGCTTCATGGTCCACACGCGGGCGTCCATGAAGGCGTTGAGCCACGTGGTCTCGTTACCGCCCTGCGACGGCGGCTTCGCCTTGCCCAGCGCCCGCTTGCGGATGCCGGTGAAGTCCAGGCTGCCCCAACCGTCGCCGTGCATGACGATCGCGTCGTAGTAAGCGAACTGGCCGAGCGCACGCACACCGTCGGCCTTGGCCTGCCGCAGCGCCGGGTTGAAGTACACCCGGTCGCGTTCGGACTCCTGTGCTGCCTTGAAGACGGAGTCCTTGGCCGCGGTCTTCCAGTCCTTGGTGTAGTTGGGGTCCAGGCCCGCGTGGGAGTCCGTCCCGTTCACCCTGCGCAGTGCGGGCAGGTACTTCTCCAGCACGTTGCCGGGTTTGCGCTGCTGGTAGAGCTCGACCAGGTCGAGCATGTCACCGGTTCCGCTGCAGAAGCCGATGATGCCGGCGGTGTAGCCGCGGCCGTCGTCGATGTCCTCGATGTAGCCGAACTGGGCTTTCCAGTTCGTGGAGGAGTTCTCCGCGCTGGACACGATCTGCATCGCGATGTCCTTCATGCGCGGGTCGTTCAGGTCTGCTGCTTGGGCTGTGCCCGTGGTTGTGGCGATGAGTGCGACGCACGTCAGGAGCGCGGCCGCGAGGCGGCCTGGGATCTTCACGTAGGTCCTCCGGGGTGTCCCGGGCGGCAGTGAGGCAACGGTAAGGGGTCCGTACCACTAGCGGCAAGGGCAGTTACCGGATTACGGATCAGGCGCCGCGCTCACTGGTTCGATCAGCGTAAACACCATGTCCTGCAAGAGTTTTCATCGGATCATGATGTTATCGGAACTTGGCGCGAGCGAAGAGGAGGGCGTCCCCGAGTGGGGACGCCCTCCTCTTTCGTCTGTGTGCGCGCTAGGAGATCACTTGATCTCGAAGCTGTCGCCGTAGACCTTCCACCTGAGCGGCGTCTTCAGGTCGAAGTTGCCGGCCTTCAGCCACACGCGCTGCGCGGTCTCGATGCGGGAGACGTCCTCGTGGGCCGCTTCCTGCTTCATGGCCCACACGCGGGCGTCCATGAAGGCGTTGAGCCACGTGGTCTCGTTGCCGCCCTGTGACGGGGGCTTCGCCTTGCCGAGCGCGCGCTTGCGGATGTTGCTGAAACTCGTCTTGTCGCCGCCGTCGCCGTGCACGACGATCGCGTCGTAGTAGGCGAACTGGCCCAGGGCGCGCACGCCGTCGGCCTTGCCCTGCTTCACGGCCGGGTTGAAGTACACGCGGTCGCGTTCGGACTCCTGTGCTGCCTTGAAGACGGAGTCCTTGGCCGCGGTCTTCCAGTCCTTGGTGTAGTTGGGGTCCAGGCCCGAGTGGGACTCGGTGCCGTTCACCCTGCGCAGTGCCGGGAGGTACTTCTCCAGCACGTTGCCGGGCTTCTTGGTCTTGTAGAGCTCGACCAGGTCGAGCATGTCACCGGTGCCGGAGCAGAAGCCGATGATGCCCGCGGTGTAGCCGCGGCCGTCGTCGATGTCCTCGATGTAGCCGAACTGCGCTTTCCAGTTCGTCGAGGAGTTCTCCGCGCTGGACACGATCTGCATCGCGATGTCCTTGAGGCGCGGTTCGTCGAGGTTGGCCGCTGCAGCGGTTCCGATCGTGGTGGTGAAGAGAGCGGCGCACGTCAGCAGTGCGGCCGCGATGCGACCAGTGATTTTCACGTGTTTCCCTCCGGGGCAGGGATGTCGAGTTCCCGGGCGGCGTGGGAGCCACGGTAAGGGGTCCATACCTTTATTGGCAAGTGTCTTTACTAATTCGCGAAACGGACATTTGCCGTCACTGGGCGCATTCCGGCGGAAACGCTTGTCCCGCAAACGTTTCCGCCGGAACCGTTCATGTCACCTGATCTCGTAGAAGTCCCCGTAGACATGCCACTGCAGGGGGCGTTCGAGGTTCAACCTGCCCTCGTTGAGGAACCTGCGCTGTGCTGTGTCGACCCGGCTGGTGTCCTCGTGGGCGGGCTCCTGCTTCATCGTCCACGCCCGTGCGTCGAGGAACGCGTGCAGCCACGCTCGTTCGTCGCCACCCTGTGCGGGCGGACGGGCCCCGGTGTTGAGCGCGCGCTGGCGGATGCCGGAGAAGTCCAGGTCACCCCAGCCGTCGCCGTGCATGACGATCGCGTCGTAGTAGGCGAACTGGCCGAGCGCCTGCACGCCGTCCTGCTTGGCGCGGTTCACGGCGGGGTTGAAGTAGACGCGGTCACGCTCGTGTTCCTGCGCGCCCTGGAAGGTGCCGTCCTGGGCCGCGGTCTCCCAGTCGGACGTGAAGTTCGGGTCGAGGCCGTCGTGCGACGGCGTGCCGTTCACCCGTTCCAACGCCGGCAGGTACTTCTCCAGGACGTTGCCGGGCTTCCAGTCGCGGTAGAGGCGGACGAGGTCGAGCATGTCGCCGGTGCCGCTGCAGAAGCCGATGATGCCGGCGGTGTAGCCGCGGCCGTCGTCGATGTCCTCGATGTAGCCGAACTGCGCGCGCCAGTCCAAAGAGGAGTTCTCCGCACTGGACACCAGTTGCATGGCGATGTCCTTGAGCTGCGGGTCGTTCAGGTCCGCCGCCTGGGCGGTGCCGGGCGTGACGAGGGCCGCCGCGCACAGAACCGTTGCCGCGAGCCGTGTAAACGTCTTCATGCCGCTCCGTTCCACAGTGGAATCGGCGGCGACGTCGTGCGGGGACAAGCTAGCCCTGGGAGCGTGCACATGGCAAGGGCCCAGCTCGCTCGCGAGCCGGGCCCCCACCTGTCATCAGCCGTTCTCAGCTGCGCACTTCTGGTCGTTCGGACGCTGTCCGCCGAGCAGGTACTCGGTGACCTTGTCGTTGGCGCACTTGTTCTTGCCGAAGATGTAGGCGCCGTGCCCGCCCTGGTCGATCGCGATCATCGCGGCCCTGTCGCCGAACGCGCGGCGAGTCGACTGGGCGCCGACCAGCGGCGTCGCGGGGTCGCGCTCGTTCTGCACCAGCAGCACGTTGCGCGGGCCTCGGTCGGACGGCAGAACCTGCTTCTCCACCGGCTTCGGGAAGAAGGCGCACGGCTGGATGTTCGCCGCGGCCGCGCCGAACATCGGGTTGCGGATGCGGTCGATCGCCACGTTGCGCTCGTACGTGCCGACTGACGACGGCCAGGTGGAGTCACCGCAGATCACGTTCAGGCGGCCTGCCAGCAGGGCCTGGACGCGCGGGACCTCGGGATACTCCTGCGGCGGCTGCGGCTGGCCGGTGTCGAAGGCCTTCCAGGAGGCGGCGAGCTTCGAGAAAGCCTTGTCACCGGTGTCGTAGAGGGCCGTGAAGGTGAGGAAGCGGAACAGCCTGCCGTCGAAGCCCTCCACCGAGGGCTTCTTGTCGAGCCGCGCGGCCAGGTCGAAGAACTTGGCGCGCACCTGCTGCGGCGTCGTGCCCAGGTTGTACTCGGGGTGCGCCGCGGCCCACTTCGCTAAGTCCGGGAACGTGTCCTCGACGCCACGGCCCATCAGCCGGCCGCCCTCGACGTCCCAGCCGCCCTTCGGCAGGTTGCTGTCGATCACGACGCGCTCGGCGGTCTTCGGGAACAGCGTGGCGTACACCGAACCCAGGTACGAGCCGTACGAGTACCCGAGGAACGACGCCTTCTTCTCGCCCAGCGCCGCACGGACCGAGTCCAGGTCACGCGCGATGTTCGCGGTCGTGTTGTACGGCAGTTCGCCGGCCGAGGACGACTTGAGGCACTGCTCAGCGATCTTCTTGACCTCGTCGGCGCGCTGACGCACTTCGGAGGAGTTGTTGGCGTACGGAGGCACGCTGCCGTCAGCCATCTGCTCCTCGGTGAGGTCGCATGTGGACGGTGAGCTGTAGCCGATCCCACGAGGGTCCATGCCGATGATGTCGTACGCGTCCTGCACGTCCTGTGGCAGTCCGACCGCCTTCAACACGGCCGGGAACGTCAGGCCCTCGCTCGGCCCGCCGGGGTTGGTCAGCAGGATCCCCTTGCGCTTCGCGGGGTTCTTGCTGGCCAGCCGCGAGATCGTCACCTCGGTCTTGCGGCTTTCCGGCTTGCGGTAGTCGAGCGGCAGTCGGAGTTTTCCGCACTCCAGCCCGGGAAGCGCCACGTCAGCGGGACAAGCGACCCACTGCACCTCGGGCTTCGGCGTGGCGGCGGTCGACACCCCCGGTACCGCCACCAGCCCTGCGGCGGCGGTCACGGCCGCGGCCAGCGACAACGATTTTCGCATTAGCAAATACCTCCCCGACGACGCGCTCTCGGCGCGTCGAACCAATGGAATGTCAGCCGCTCATGCGGACGAGAACGTCCAGCTGGGCCTTGTTGTAGAGCTCGACCAGGACCTTCACGACAGTCCGCCGCGCGTGCTCCGCACCTCGCGGGGCGTCGCTCCACAGACCGGCCGGATCCGGGAACACGGCGCGGATCTGAGCCATGTACGGCATGTCGCGCATGGCGTCCGCCACCCGCTGCCGGGTCTCCTCGTCCGCGTCCTCCGGCAGGTTGTCGAACGCCACGACCGCCGGGTCCCGTGAGTAGTCCTTCAGGGTCTCGGCGTACCTGGCAAGCGTCTCCGGCGAGAGCAGCTGGGCCAGCACGACGGTGAACGAGCGGTCCCGCGGTGACAGGTTCGCGTTCTCGATCATCGCCGCGACGTCCGGCGGCAGGTCGGTCGGCACCTTCTGGAGCCGGACCAGTGCCAGTTCGGCCCTGATCCGTTGCAGGCGTTCGATCTGCGCGGCCAGTTCGGCGTCGAGCTCCCGCAACGCCTCGCGAGGATGTTCGTCCCCGTCACCCAGTTCCGCGATCTGCGTGAGCGACAACCCGAGCTCGGTGAGGCGCTTGATCCTCAGCACCCGCACGAGATGGGGCACGCCGTAGCTCTTGTAGCCGTTGGCGCGGCGTTCCGGCTCTGCGAGCAGGCCCACGTCGTGGTAGTGCCGGATCGTGCGCAACGTCGTGCCGGCGAGATCGGCCAGTTGACTGGTGCTCCACGCCACGACGTCCTCCTCTCCGGTTGCTGACGAGACCCAGTTGAAACCATGCCGCTACGGCACGGTCAAGGCAGACCGGAACGTTCAGACGAAGGTTGGACAGAGAGTCCACTTTCGTCGCACGCAAAAGGCCCCCGGCAAGA